>JBFJTV010000001.1:0-27040 GCA_041625075.1 Candidatus Polarisedimenticolaceae bacterium
GCGCCCGAGTTCTCATCGCGCACCGTGGTTCCGTCGGTCAGGCCGTAGGCGGTGCCGTCCACGGTCGTCGCGGCATCCAGCACGTCGGGAAGGTCGAGACTGACGGAGACCCTCCACCACGAGCCCTGGTCGGGAGGCGTCGCCGGCACGAACCGCATGGCGTTGGCGTCGACGATGGCGTTGGCGTTGGCCAGGAACTGCCGCAGACTGCCTTGGACGGTGCGCGCGGCCGAGCCGTCGTCATCGGTGTTGTCGCCGCCGCGCTCGTTGGTGACGACGTTGAAGCTGAAGCCGAGATCCACCTCCGTCGCGTTTGCCGACAGGGCCACCCGCGTGACGTGCTGCGCGGTGGCCAGCGCCGAGGCGTCGTCCGAGACGCCGCCCAGCCTGCCGCCAAGGCAGGCGCCCGCCGAGCCTCGTTCCGTCGTCCCGCCGCTCCCGTCGGCGCACAGCGCACCGATCGGGCCATGGGTCTGCTCGGCCCAGACGTCGCCCTGATTTGAACCGAGATTGAAGCCGCCACTCGGTGCGACGTCTTTCGAGTCCACCACCACCCAGTAGGTGCCGGCACCCAGATACTTGAAGGCGTAATCGCCGCTGGCGTTCGTGGTAGTGGTCACCACGAGAGCGTCGTCCCCTCCGTCGGCCTGGCCATCGCCCCCGTCGAGATAGAGCGAGACGTCGACGTTCGGTGCAGGTACCCCGTCCGCGAGATCGGCATCCCCGTTCGGGTCCTCCAGAACCGCTCCCCTGATCTCGAAGGGTTCGACTACGGCGTTCCCGCTGAACTCGGAGGTCGAGCCTCCGATCGTCGCCGTCGACGTCAGCCGGGTGCCCTGAAAGACGCCCGAGGGAACCGGAATCTCGAAGTGGAAGCGATTGGTCGTGTCGCTTCCCTGACTAAGGTTGTTGATCAAACCCGGGCCATAGCTCCCGGTCGTGGCATCGAGATCGGCGGCGGAGCCTTCGGTCAGCGTCGTCAGGTAGGTCTTTCCCTCGCCGAAACCGCTCGCGTCCGGCTCGGCGATGAATAACTCGATGACCGACCCGGGCCGTGCGAAACCCTTCAGGACCAGAGTGGTTGCCACGATTTCTGCGGTTTCCAGGATCGGGTAGTTCAGCAGACCGTTGCCGCCGGAGTCGCCGTCGCCCGAGTCGTTGAGCGTGACGAACGGGCTGTTGCCGCGTGCCTGATCGCCGCCCGCGAGCAGGTCGATGCCGATCTGGCCGCTCGCCGCCCCGATCGTGCCGTTGTCATAGATCGAGTTGCGGGTGATGGTGTTCTGCGTCGATCCCGACGTCACCATCACGCCCGCGCCGAAATTCTCGAACAGGATGTTGCGATCGACCAGGTGGCCGGTCCCGAACAGGCGAATCCCCGGGGTCTCGGCGCCACCGGTGCCGTTCTGCGTGAAGGTGTTGTTCTCGAGGGTCAGCGCGGCCGTGGGAGTTGCGAGGTCTAGGCCGGCGCCCTGGTTGGCGGCGACGAGGTTGCCGCGAACCGTGTTGCTGCCGCTGTTCTCGAGGAAGATGCCGTTGAGCGTGTTGTTCGAGGTCGCGTTTCCACGGATCTCGTTGCCCTCGATGGTCCAACCGTCGACGTTGTTCCGGGCACCGATGCCGTTGCCCCCGCTGAAGCCGATGAGGTTGTTAAGGATCGTCCCGCCATCGCCGTTGACGAGGCGGATGTTGTCGGCCGTGCCCGTTTCACCCGGATCGGTGAAGGCAGCGGCGCTCGCCCCGATGACGTTCTCCTCGATCAGAACCCCGGTCACGTCGCCCACGCGAATGCCGGCCTCGTTGTCATTGTTCTGCGCATCGCCGAAGCCGTAGATCGCCAGCCGCCGAACGACCGCGTCGTCTGCTTGCAAGTCGAGCCCGATATTGCGGTTGTTGACGTCGAGGATCTCGAATTCGGGCGCGCCGAGCGTCGAAAGGCTCAGGGAGTCAACGCCGACGACCCCTCCGGCGCCGAGCACGGCGGAGTTCTCGTCGCGAGGCGTGATCCCGTCGGCCAGTTCGTAGGCCGTGCCGTCCACCGTCGTCTCGGCGTCCAAGACGACGGGAAGGTCGAGACTGACCGCAACCCGCCACCACGAGCCCTGGTCGGGAGGCGTGGCGGGGACGAACCGCATGGCATTGGCGCCGCTGATGGCGTTGGCGTTGGCCAGGAACTGTCGCAGGCTGCCCTGGATCGTACGGTTCGAGGAGCCGTCGTCGTCGGTGTTGTCGCCGCCCCGCTCGTTGGTGACGACGTTGAAGCTGAAGCCGAAATCGACGCCCGAGAGGTCGCCGGCACTGACGTCGGCCCGCCCCACGTGCTGGTACTCGTTGGAGGAAGGAGCGGTCACGGTGGGGTCCACGTCGTCCGAGACCCCGCCGGTTCGACCCCCGAACCGCGCGCCGACGTCCAGGGCCAGCGTCGTCGGGTCGTCGCCGTAGGTCTGCTCGGCCCACACGTCGCCCTGATCGAACCCGCCGTTGAACGCGACGCTCGGCGGCACGGTCATCGAGTCCACCGCGACGAGGTACTCGGTGTTGGTGCCGGCGTTGACCTGGATGGCGTAGTCACCGTTGGAATCGGTCGTGATCTCTCCGACGAAGGGATCGCCCGGGTCGATCAGGCCGTCGCCGTTGAGGTCGGTGTAGAGCCGGACCCGCACGCCCGCGGCACCGACGGCATCGGCGAGATCGGCGTCGCCGTTGACGTCCTCGTACACCGTTCCCGAGATGCGTCGCAGGGCCGAGGGATCGTCGCCGAAATCGAAGCCGCACGGCGGCGGCCGCACCGAGGGCGTCATCACGTGGTTCATGTACATCCGGCGGCCGTTCATGCTGGGGATGTCGCCGTTGCCGTAGTTGTGACCCCCGAGATAGAAGACCAGCGAGCCGAGACCGGCGGCGTTGACCTTGGTCGCGGTGGCGGCGTAGTGGTCGGTGCTCGGAGTGTCCTGGGCGTGCAGGTGGCTGTTGGGCCGGAAGCTGGAGGCCGGGGCCAGGATGAAGTCATGGACCGAGCCCCCGACGCTCGCCAGCAGGCCCTCGAACTGGCTGTAGGGCAGATCGGCGTTGGGGTACAGGTAGCTCTCGCCGAGGTTGTCCTCGACGATGCCGTTGGTGGTCTGGAACAGCCCGAACGCGGTGTTGTTCTCGTAGGTCGTCAGGGCGACGCACTCTGCCAGGAAGTTGCCGCCGGCGCTGACGAACGCGCGGATCCCCTCGGTCTCGGTGTCGGCGCTGGTGCTGTCGAAGTGCGGCTCGCTGACGCTGGTGAAGCAGCTGTTCGCGTTGACCGTCAGCAGGCTGGCCGCGCCGATGACCTCGTAGTGCGTTCCGGCGACGAAGCCGGCGTTGTCGAGGAACGCGGTGTGGATACCGGCGTTGCCACCGTCGTCGAGCACTCCGACCTTGCGCTTTTGCAGGATGTCGTGGCGAATGTCGATCGTCGCGTCCTGCGTCAGCTCGTAGACCGCGACCTGGTTGCCCCACGCCGTGATCTTGGGCATCGCGAAGTCGGCCCAGTCGGCGTGGATGATGAACGGGCCGCCACGGAAATCGAGCGTCGCGGCCGTGACCGGCGTCGGGAGAACGCGCTGCGCCTCGGCCGTGAAGTCGATGCCGTCCTTGGTCTTACCGGCGGCGATGGCCCACTTGACCGGAACCTCGTTCCACAACAGCTCGTTGACCAGCCCGTAGGCCCTCAGGTTGAAAGGCGCGACGAGGTTCTGCTTGTCGTTGTCCATCGGGATGACGAGGGACCCGGCGGGGATGAGCTCGAGATTAGGGGTGGGACCGGGAAGGTCGGGATCCGCCGACACACTCCCGGCGGCTAGCAATCCGGTGATGACGACGGCGAAGACGGACAGTGCGGCGCACCGTCCCCGCTTCAGCGAGGCAGTCTTCCAGCCGGTCCCCTCTGGCAGACTCGCACGCACACCGACACAGCTCGAGTTTCGATCACGAAGCCCGAAGCAACCCAAGAACCCTGCACCGCAAGTCCTCGATGGAGCGGGGTTCGGCGAGAGCGCGAGCCCTCGTCTAGGCCGAGTCGGCCCCTCAGCTGGCCGACCCGCCTCCGGTCTTCGCGGTTCGAAACTCTGAAGCGCCTCTCTCTTCCGACCAGTGGGTATGTACTCACCAATGAATACATGCCCTTGGACGGAAAAACTTATTCCTAAAAATCGAAAAGACAATATTGATATTTATTTATTATAATCCTTTTGTGGTGAATAGACAACATCCGGGTCAATATTTCTAAAAAAGTTCTACCGGTCGACGTGGCGGGTGACGCACCGGCGAGATGATGATGAGTGAACAAGATGCGGGCGTGGTGCCCGCTCGGGACGACTCGATCCCTGCCGGATGAGCCTCCGAGAGGTTCTTCCTCCCTACTCTTCGGACGGCTCGTCGGGCAGCGTCGAAACGTGGCCGATCAGAAACTGCCAGCCGTCGTCGCCGCGTTCGAGAACCACGGTCATCACCCCCGAGAACCCGAACGCCTGGTCGGGTCCGAAGACCACATGCCATGTGTACTCCGAGGTGACTACGGCGTTCCGCGGCGATAGGATCGTGATCCGCGGGTTCGCCGAGGTGTACTCGACGCTCTCGACGCTGGAGTAGAACTGGGTGAGCGCTTCGGCGATCTCGTCCTTCGACTCGTAGGTTCGGCGTCCCGCCTCCATCCAGTAGAACCTCGCGTCGTCCGCGTAGAGATCGAGAGTGGACTCCCAGTCGCCGGCGTTCATCCTTGCCCTGAAGTCGGCGAGAAGCGCCTCGACCTCGGCCTGGATCTCGGCCGTGGGCATTTCGCGACTGTCCTCCTCGACCGTCACGCAGCCGAAGAGCGAGACCGCGCAGATCACCATCGCCGGAACCGCATAGCGCATGAGTTCACCTCCCGTCACGTCGATGGGACGATTCTACGTCAGGAGGTGGTTGACTGGTTCGAGGACTCCGTCAGAAGGCGGTAAAGGTGATCGCCGGTTGGGTGTCGAGGACGATTCCCTCGACTGTCACCACCACGTTTCCGGTGCCGGTGCCCGTGGAGGTGATCCTGAAGGTGAAGCTCCCGTCGAGGTTGTCCTTGCCGGGACCCGCCATGGTGCCGGGTAAGACCGCGGCCGGATCCAGGCTCACCTCGCAGCCGGTGCCGATGCTCGTCCCGTCGCTCTCGCGCGGAACGACGGTCACCGTGGCAGTTGACGTCCCGTCCGTGGGTATGCTCGAAACGTCCAGCGAGACGGTCGACTGGAATGCATCGACGGGCGCGGAGAGCGGGTCGCCATCGTCAAAGCCGACACGAGGCGCATCGGCGGGTACGTTGGCGTTCAACGACAACTTCAGGGGAATGCCCCCTTCTCTCTCGATGACGTAGAAGTAGTTCTCTCCGTCGCTCAGGCTTCCCGGCGTGTCATCATACGGAGCCTGGGTGACCGTCGCGTGGATACTTGCCGTTCTCACGGCCGACGGGTCGGTGGCGCGTCGAACAAGAACGTTCGGGCCGGCGAGACCGACCGGGGTCGTCTTACCGCTCTTGGGGTTGACCAGGATACGCTCGTCGTAGTCTTGACCGGAGGTCCCGAATATCGCGTCCTTGGGAGCGGTCAGCAGTGATGCTGCGGCATAGGAAACCAGTGCCGTCAAAACGATATCGTCCCCGCGGACGCCCAGATCGTTGAACGGCAGGGTCGCTTCGAGAAACGAGTCGTTGTTCCAGGGTCCTGCGCCGCTGCCGAGACAGAAGTAGGATTGCGGGTAGGACTGCTCGAGGACGGCACCGCCACAGCCGTCGGTCAGGGTGTCGTCGCAGGAGTATCGCTCCACCGCGGCGGTGCTGCCGTCGAGCGTCGCGACAAGCGCGGCATCGACCATCCCGTCGACATCGGTGTCGATCAAGGTGGCCGCCGTGGCGTTTTGCGGAGGCACGTCGTCGAAGCCCATCAGCACGTGGAAGCTGTCCACCGTGTTGCTGGAAACGGCGAACCTCGTGAGATCGAGCCGGATCGGGTTGTCCCAGTCGTCGGGGCCACCCTGGTCGATGACGTCGAACTCGGTGCCCTCGGCGTCGAACCAATCGCTGAAGTCGCAATCGATCACGATGTCGGAGGCGGCCCCGTCGGTCAGCCTGCTGGGATAGGTCGCGGTATCATAGGCGAACACCATGTCGTCGTCGGCATCGTTGCCGGCGACCAGCTTGACCGAGAGCGATCGTCCCGCCGCAAACGCGTAAGTGACGTTTCCGAAATCGATCGAGTACTCGTTCCAGGAGCCCCAGCCGCCGCTCCAATCGAAGATGTCCCTGGCGCCCTGGGCGATGAGCGAGCAATCCGCTCCGAGTGAATCGCAATCGAGAAGGTAGGCTTCAGCCACGCCACGCTTGCCCGTTTTGAAGCTTTTCATGGCACTCCAGAACGTCAGGTTGACCGGACCGTCGAGATCGGGTCCGTCGGACGTGGCGACCCATTGCTCGTGCTTCTCCGGATCGGTCTCGCTCCAGCCGTTGCCGGTCGCGTAGAGGTACAAGCCGGGAAATCCGTGCCGGCCGGGAGTGTAGTTGGGCAGGACGCCCGCTGCCGGCGTTGCCACCGAGAGCGAGGCAAGGGGCACCCCGTCACCCTTGAGGTACAGGGTGGTGGAAACGGTCGGGGCCGGTCGTAGAGGTACGGCCACCGTTGCCCATTTCGCATTCGAGGCCTTGGACCACGACGCCGTGACCGAGGCGGCGCCCGGCGCCGTGCTGGCCGCTCCTGCCGCATCGCCACCGCCGGGTCCGTAAAAAAGGTTCCAGTGCTGCGTCTGGCCGGCCAAGGGTGTCATCGATCCGGCGGAACCCTGCAACGCGAGGACATCCACCACGACTTCACCGGCCGCGCTTGACAGCGTCACGGACGGATCCAACGTGCCCGAGTCCGTCGAGAACGCCGAGGCGTAGGTCCCCAGCGGCGCCGCGGGATTCACGCCGAAGAACGACAAGGCCCCGCCGACCATCTTCGCGCCGCCGCTCAGCGTCACGGCGATGTTGGCCGTCCCCGTGGGTGGCGAGGCGAGGGACCAGATCTCCGCACGAACCGCGTCGTCGTGGTTGTTCCGCGCCCCGACGAACGAGAGCTGCGCTCCGCCGTAGGTGATCTCCTGAACGGTGTTGCCGGCGTTGCGGATCGACACGCCGACGATGAGCAAGCGGTCGCCGCCGATTCCCACGGTGTGCGGCCAGGTCAGAGTGGTCGCACTCCCCGTGGCGCTGCTGGTGCCGTCGACCGCGATGCCGGCGGAGACGGCGCTGGCCGAGAGCAAGAACAGCACCAGAGCGACCGTCGGGGCACGCCAATCCGAAAGACATTTCGAGAGAAGGGGCGCGGCAGCGGCCCGTGCAGACTTTCTATGGCTGGGTTTTGTCGTGTTCATCGCTCACCCCCCAATCCAATGTCCGCCCCGTAAGGGATCAAGACTTGTGCCAGCAGGGCGCCTCGCGGCCACAGCAACCAAATCGCTTGCTTCGGTTAGTTATTTGGCGCGGAGGTTGAAGCTAGGCGCTCAGCGCCCCGCCGGGGCGGTGTCGGGGAATCCGACAGGGCTGGCGCCGTCCGGCACTCGAACCGACCTCAACCCGTTCGTAAACAGGCGGATGCGCCGCTGTCTTGATCCCGGACAGAGCCTCCGCGTTCCGCCGAACCCCGCATCTCGTTGCTTACGCTGCGGTTTGTTCTCGGGTGATTCAGCACGGGTGTCGCCAAACGCGACACGGCTCCCCATTGGACAGCATGGATCTGGTAGTCGCCCGCCGGAAGATTCTCGATGGAGTGCGGTTTCGTAATTTGCCAACCCCATCCGCGGGGCCGAACTTGTTTGAAGGAACGCGGCCGTGTCTGTCGGCCGTGAATCGGTCGTGAGACCCGGGGAGAGGAAGATGGAAAACGAAAGCTACTCACACGAGCGGGCCAAGCTGCAGCAGCAGCACCTCCAGGGAGCGTCCTGGTTCTTCTGGATCGCGGCGTTGTCGATGGTCAATTCCATCATCATCCTGACCGGCAACGAGTGGAGCTTTATCGTCGGGCTGGGAATCACGCAGGTGATCGACGCCGTCGCGGTGGCGGTGGCCCCGGATGCGGGGAGCGCGGCGACCTTTGTCGCGTTGTTCCTGGACGTCCTGGTCGCTGCGTTCTTCGTCCTGCTCGGAGTATTCGCCCGGCGCGGCATTCAGGTCGTCTACGTGATGGGAATGGTCCTCTACGCGCTGGACGGTGCGATCTTCCTGCTCGTCGCGGACTGGCTGAGCGTCGGCTTCCACGCGTTCGCGCTGTTCTGCATCTTCGGCGGGTTCAAGGCCTGCCGGACGCTGGCCGCGATGGAGCAGCAGCAACCTGCCGCGTCGGTGGCCTGAGCGGGGGTTGGATCGACTCAGGGCGAATCGGGTCGTCCGTGGTCCCCGCGGATTAGCCGCTCCGTCCGCGAAACGTGCTGGAGTTGATGGGCCGTTAACCCTTGTCTCGATCTTCGCGTCCTGCCCGGGGAGTCAAGCCCCACGCGGCCGCCCGAATCACCCCTGTGCGTGCGCCTGCTCGCGCTCGAAAAAAGTCCCGGCGCGATGGCCGGGACATCCATCAACTGCGAGAAGCAGCGCTTGCTAGGGGACCTGAGACTTGATCCGTTTCTGTCTCACCATGGGCTCGACGGCACGTTGACTTCCAGGCGCTTTCCCTCGAGTGGAACCGTGAACGGAAGCGCGGTACAGACACCAGGGTCGTTCGGGTCGGCGTACAGGGCGTCCAGCACCGACCTGCAGTCATACGTGACGTTGGGATCAATGAAAGGCGGGGGAGGGCCGCCGTCACAGGGGCAAAACTCGATTCTGAACGCTCCCGTGAACTCCGCGAACCTGTTGTCGTATTCCTGAACGGCCGTCGTTCGCGAGATGAAGGTCAGCCCCTGGGCGTTGAAGTTGAAGTGCAGCAGCCGCCAGGTAATCTCGCGAGAGCCGGTCTTTTCCCAGGTCAGGTGATGGAGGCTGGTCGTCGGAGTCGTGGTCGATGTCTGCGCGGTCCCGTCCGCGTTGTAGGTCTGGATGAAGGGTGTCTCACCGGGCGGTGCACCGAAGAAGCCGAACCACACGCCGGCGACCTTGCTGCCGAACCCCTGGTCATCGTCCGCCAGAGTCACGGGCGCCACGACACCAAGGACGGCAAACGCCAGCAATACGAACAGTGTTCTTCGCATCGTCTCTCCTCCTTTTGAAGAACAGACTCAGACAGCGCTGCTGCGATCCCCCGTAGCGGCAAAAGGCTCGAGACAAGACAATCTGCAGCGGCAACCCACCGCTTGCGTGGCGAAAGCCGAGACGTTCTAGTCCGGATACTCGAACATCACCGAAACAGGAATATCCTTCAGCAAGCTGTGCTTGATCGGACACGCGTCCGCAGCTCTTTCGACCCTGAACCGGTCCATCGGGTCGAGTTGCCGCGGCAACGTGACCGTGACATCGACCTGTCCGAAACGCGCCGGTATCAGATCAGCCATCGTGATCTTGACATCGACGTACGTGCCCATCATGTCGATGTCGTTGCGCGCCGCCAGCGCACCCATCGCCATGAGGATGCAGCCGCCGAGCGCCGCCTCGACGAGATTCGTCGGAGACAGCTCCACACCCCTGCCGGTGTAGGGGCAGTCCATGGCGATGGCCTTTCCCGCCGACGCCTTTGATGCGGTACAGTGTTGAGCCGCGTCGTAGATGACTTCAATCTCTCCGGTGCTTCGAGCATCCGTCGCCTGTTCCATGGCCGATCTCCTTTCTCCGGGTCAGCGGTCTAATTGATCCTTACCGGAAGCCGCTGCGCAGGACAAGGAAATGTCGACCGACAAAAGGGATGAGAATTGGTCCTATCTCGGATCAGGGGCAGGCAATCACGGTACGCGGGACGCTCCCGGAATCCGTACCGGCGTCAAAGCCGCAGGCGTTGCGGGTAGACCCTACCCCCGTCATCTTGCGACGAGTGCTGCCGGTACGTTCCGTCGCCGTTGCCGAGCAGAATCGAGCTGCTATCGGAGATCTTGTTGGCCGTGGCGAGGTCGATCAGTCCGTGGGGATTTTGGTTCGGCGGCGGTGTTACACTCTGTTGTCGTGCGGCAGCGCAGCGAGGCGCGATGCGTGTCCAAAGGGTCGGAGTCGTCGGGGCCGGTGTCATCGGGACGGGGGTCGCACAGGACCTCGCCCAGACCGGGCACGATGTCGTCTTGATCGATGTCTCCGACGAGATCCTCGAGCACGCGCGTGCCGAGCTGACCCGCAACATCCGATTCCACCACCTCGTTGCTCCCGGAAGGGAGCGTCTGAACGTCACCGATGTGTTGGGCCACATCGTCTTCACCACCGACTACGACCGGCTCGGCGATAGCGAATTCGTCGTCGAGAACGCGACCGAGGATCGCGACGTCAAGAAGGAGGTCTTCGAGCGACTCGACCGCGTCTGTCCCGCCGAGTGCATCCTCGCGACCAACACCTCCGCGATTCCCGTCACGCAGCTTGCCTCGTTCACCGGGCGCCCGGCGCGCGTCCTCGGCATCCATTTCATGAGCCCGGTGCCTCTCAAACCGGTCGTCGAGGTCATCCGCGGACCAGAAACTGCCGAGGAAACGATCGAAACGGCCAACGCTCTCCTTGCCCAGATGAACAAGGAGGCAATCGTCGTCAACGACTCCCCGGGGTTCGTCTCGAACCGCGTTCTGATGCTCACGATCAACGAGGCAGTACAAGTTCTGCAGGAAGAAGTCGCGGAGGTTCGCGCCATCGACGACATCTTCAAGAAGTGCTTCGGCCACCAGATGGGGCCGCTCGAGACCGGCGACCTGATCGGTCTGGACACCATCCAGCGGACGCTCGAAGTGTTGCACGCCGCGCTCGGCGACGACCGCTTCAGGCCGGCCGCCCTGCTGAGGAAAATGGTGGACGACGGCCGGCTGGGCAGAAAGAGCGGGCGAGGCTTTTACGATTACGGGGGCTCCGGTGGGAACGGGTGACCCGAGAGCCCAGGTGCGGGATTTTCTCGGCCGCTCCCTCGGTAACTCGAAGCTGCTCGACGACGACGACATCTTCAAGGTTGGCGGGGCGACGTCGCTGTTCGCGATGGAGCTGGTCTTGTTCATCGAGAAGCAGTTCGGCATTGCCCTCGAAGACGACGATCTCGAGCGTGCCAACTTCGCCACCGTAGACGCTCTGACGGCGCTGGTCGATCGCAAGCTCACACCATAGGACGGGTCCGCCATGAGGATCGAGCTGAACGCCCGGCACAAGAAGCTTCAGGCCCGGTTCTGCGAGTTCGCTGCCGAGCACGTCGCCCCACGCGCCGAAGAGATCGACAGGCAGCAGGAATTACCTCGCGAGCTCGCCGACACCATCGCCCGCGCGGGCTACCTCGGCTCGCACCTCCCACGCGAGCACGGCGGGCGCGGGCTCGACATGGTCGGCTACGGCCTCCTCCACGAGGAGATCGGCAAGGCCTGCTCCAACACGTGTGCGCTCCTGACCGTCCACGACATGGTGGCCGAGGTGGTCTTCAAACTCGGCGGTGGCGCACTCCGCGAAATTTGCCTTCCGAAACTGACTGCCGGTACTTGCCTCGGGGCCTTCGCGCTCACCGAGCCCGAGGCCGGGTCCGACGCGGGCTCGATCAAGACCACAGCCATCGAGACAGCCGACGGCTACGTCCTCAACGGCCGCAAGAAGTGGATCAGCTTCGGGCAGCTCGCGGACCTGTTCCTGGTTGTCGCCCGGGCCGGTGAAGACGGACCGCCCATCGGCTTCCTGGTCGGGCGTGACACACCCGGGCTGACCGTCACCCCGATAAAGGGCATGCTGGGGCTTCGGGGTTCGATGCTCGCGGAGCTGCAATTCGACAACTGCGAGGTTTCCGCCGACTGTCGCTTGGGCTCGGTCCGGATGCCGGCAGGTCTCCTGATCGCTACGGCACTGCACCTCGGCCGCTACGGCGTGGCGTGGGCCTGTGTTGCCATCGGCGAGGCGTGCGTGCGCGAGTCGTTCCGGTATGCGGGCGAGCGCTTCCAATTCGGAAAACCGCTCGAACAGCACCAGTTGGTTCGACGCATGCTCACGGATATGCTCACGGATGTCCGCGCGGCCCGGCTGCTGTGCTTCCAGGCGGGCTACCTTCGAGACGCCGACGACACCCGTGCCGTCCAGGCGACGCTGGTCGCGAAGTACTTTGCCTCGCGCATGGCGAACCGTGTGGCGAGTGATGCGGTGCAGATCCACGGTGCCCTCGGCGTGAGCGGCCAAAAGCCGGTCGAGCGTCACTTCCGCGACGCCCGGATCATGGAGATCATCGAGGGCAGCACCGAGATCCAGCAGCTAACCATCGCGAAGTACGGTCTGGTGGAGTATCGCGGGTCCGAGCCGGAAGAGCGGCCGTGAAGATGAAGAAAGAGAAAGAGATCAAGTGTCTCGTCTGGGATCTCGACAACACGCTATGGGACGGGATCCTCGTCGAGGGTGACGACGTTCGCCTGCGCGACGGAGTGATCGATGTCATTCGCAAGCTCGACGATCGGGGCATCCTGCATTCCATCGCCAGCCGGAACGAGCCCGATGTCGTCATGGGCAAACTCGAGGAGTTCGGGATCGGCGACTACTTCCTGCACCCGCAGATCTCTTGGGGACCCAAATCCGAAGCGGTTCAGGCCGTCATCGAGGCCCTCGACATTGCCGGGAATACCATCGCGTTCATCGACGACGACCCGTTCGAGCGCGACGAGGTTGCGACGGTCATCCCCGAGGTGATGTGTATTGACGCCGCCGATCTGGCCAGAGTCCCCGGGATGCGACGGTTCAGTCCGAAGCGCACCACGGATGATTCGCGCAGACGGCGGTCGATGTACCAGGCCGAGATCGAGCGCAAGAAGGTCGAGTCGGTCATCCCGCCCGACGAGTTCCTGAAGTACCTCGGCATGGTGTTCACGATCACCGAGGCCGGGGAAGGCGACCTCGACCGCATCGACGAGCTGACCGCTCGCACCAGCCAGCTAAACTCCACCGGGTATACCTACTCGTACGATGAGCTCGACGCCTTCCGGCGCTCGGACCGCCACAAGATGCTGGTCGCGAGCCTCGACGACCGCTATGGCACCTACGGCAGGATCGGCGTCGCCCTGCTCGAGACCGACAGCAAGCCCTGGAAGCTCAAGCTGCTGCTGATGAGCTGCCGGGTCATGGCTCGCGGCGTCGGGATGGTCATGTTGAGCCACATCCTGAAGCTCGCGAGCGCGGCGGGGACACCGGTCTGTGCGGAGTTCATTCGCACCGACCGCAATCGGATGATGTACCTGACCTTCAAGATGTCGGGGTTCAAGGAAATCGACCGTCGCAACAACGTCGCGTTGCTCGAGCACGACCTCGAGACCATCGACCCGTTTCCCAACCACGTCGAGGTCAAGATCGTCGAGTCCGCGAGGGCCGACCGATGAGCGGCTACGCCGTCGAGCGTTACCGACCCGGGCTTCTCGACGAGGTGTCCCGTCTCGAGGCTCCGTTCTGGGGGGCGTCCCGCGAACGTGCCCGGGCGTTCTTCGAGTGGAAGTACGTCAAGAACCCGTACACCCCGGAGCCGTTGTTCTACGTCGCGCTTTACGAGGGCAGGATCGTGGGGGCGAGGGGGATGTTCGCGACGTGTTGGGACAGCAGTCACGCGGCGGGGAAGCGTTATATCTTTCCGGCCGCGTCCGATTTCATGATTGCGCCCGAACATCGCGACAGCGGGTTGTACCGAGAGCTCAACGAGTACCCGATCGCGGATCTTGCAGAGCGTGGATACACGCACGCTCTGAATCTCAGCCCCACGCCTGCCAATTATGTCGCGCTCGTGATGAGCTTCGGCTGGAAGTCGATCGGAGCGGCGGGGTTGGTGGCGCGAAAGGAACACGTGGGTGCGGCCGTGACCGCGTTGAGGTCGGTCGCGTCGAAGGTGCCGGGGCTGAGGTGGGCGATGAAGACGGAGCGCGCGGTGCTGGCGGATCTCGGTAGGGATGCGTTCACCGAGCTGGACAGAACTGCGCGTCTCGACGGTCCCGGGGAGGCATCGGCACTGCCGATCGCCGTGGAGACGGAACCCCGTGCTGAGGCGATGGTGGCCCTGGCACGCCGCCTCGATGCCGAAGGCGACCCACGGTTGCGCCATGTTCGCGACCCGGAGTACTTCACCTGGAGGTTCGACAACCCGCTGGCGAGTTACCGGTTCGTTTACTGGGAGAAGGAAGTTGGCAAGGTTGGCGGCGAGATCGATGGCTGGCTGACCCTCCAGGAACCCCGCGGCCAGACCGACGTGAACATCGTGGACTGGCAGGGAATCAGCTCCGAGATCCGGGCCAAGCTACTCGAGGTCGCGCTCGGCTGGGGTGAGTTCCGAAATATCTCGACGTGGCGCGCGACGCTTCCCGAGTATGACGCGGCGCGGCTGACCGAGGCCGGCTTCGAGGCGGAGGCGGAGAAAGCTCACGGGGGCGGGGCCTCCGCCGAGCGTTCGGGCCGGCTTCTGATCAAGCCGCTAGGTTCACCGGTCCGCGACACCGGTTGCGTGGTTGATGGGCGCAGCCTGGACGAGCTCGACAGCTGGGACCTCCGCATGATCTGGGGTGACAGGTACTGACCCTCCCGAAATTGTGTTGGGGACGCCCTCCCCCGCTCGCTTGGCTCCCTGTCTTCGCGTGTCCCGTCGAGATCTGGCCGGGAACGGGAACCGATCGCCGGTTGCGGTGTCCATCGGATCAAGCCGGTCCGCAACGCCCGTGTGGCAGCGCGCGGTCGGCCCGACATTGTCCCGCCGATCGCCAAGGACGATGTTCTACGCGTGTCCCGCAACGGCGCACGGGGAGACTCGGCCATGAGAGTTCAGCCAGCTGTTTTGTTGATCCTGTCGCTCTTCTTGCTCGGTGCGGCCTCGGCGAGCACCGGTTCCACCGCAGAAGCGGACAAGTTGCCCCGGCTCGACAAGACCGGTGTCGTCGTTCCCTGGGAAGATTTCAAGAAGATCCTCGAAGAGATCCGGCGCGTCGAGCCACCCGAACCGCCCCAACCGCCCCCGGTCGACTTCGCGCTGTCGGCCTGCGAGGTCACGGCCTCGATCACTGCGGACGAGAAGCAGGCGCGCGTGCGGATGGACTTTTCCCTGCAGGTGCTCAACGCCGAGCGCTGGGTCGAGGTGCCGGTCATGTCGGAGGGGGTGGCGCTGTCCTACTTGAGAATCGACGGCAAACCGGCCAACGTTTACCGGAAGGACGGCCGCCACTGGATCGCACTGCGCGGGGAGGGGCGACACGCCGTAAGTCTCGAGTATTTCGCTCCGGTCAACGAGAACCGAGGTTCCCGTGTGACCTACCTGCGCTTCCCCCAGGCTCCTGTAATTGCACTCGACCTGACGGTGCCACGACCCCAGCTGAGCTTTCACATCGATGGTGCGGTCGTGCGGTCGACCGAGCGATCGAACGGAAGCACTCGCGTGCTCGCAGCGTTCCAGCAGGCACGCGATGCATCGGTCACGTGGTTCAAGCAGGCCGAGCTCGAGGAAAAAGAGACCAAGCTGATGGGCGAGCTGCGCACGCTCCTGACCGTCGGTGAGGGAATGTTGCGCGGCACGACCCACGCCGTCTACACGATCCACGGCAAGGGTGTCGACACCTTCCGGATCGGGCTCGCCGATGACGTGACGGTGCTCGACGTCAACGCCCAAGGCATCGATGACTGGGCCGTCGAGCCGCCCGGTGAAGACGAAGGCGGCCCCAACGAGCGCGTGCTCACGGTCCGCCTGAATCATATGGCTCAGGGAAGTTATACCTTCCGGTTCTCTTTCGAGAAGGGACTCGGCGACACGACCGTTGAAACCCGGCTTCCGGACCTGCGGATCCTCGGCGCCATCCGCGACAAGGGTCTCATCGCCGTCGCGGCGGCCACCAACGTCGAGATCAACCCGGTCGGCAAGCTCGAAAACGCCACGCCCATCGATCCGGGCGAGTTGCCCGCTGAGCTCATCTCGATGGCGGGTCAGCCCGTCCTCTACGGTTTCAAATACTTGAATCATCCGATCCGCATCGAGCTGAGCATCGTCAAGCACGACGACCTCGCGGTCAAGCGAACGATCGTCGAGTCGGCCCATCTGTTCACCTACCTGAGTCCCGAGGGCAAGTGCATCACCTCCGCCCGCTACCGCATCAAGAACAATCGAAAGCAGTATCTCGAGCTGGTGCTTCCCGAAGGCGGCGAAGGTTGGGGCGCCTACGTCGACGACGCGCCGGTCAAGGCGGCCCAATCCGATGACGGCAAGATCCTCATCCCTCTACGCAAGGCGGCTCCCTCGGCGACAGACGAGCTCGAGCCGTTCGACGTCGAGCTGGTCTACTTCCAGCGCGAGCCGTCGGGGTTCTGGGGGCAACATCAGTTCCTGGGCCCGAAGCTCGACGTGGACGCGATGGAGGTGCAGTGGCACGTCTTTCTGCCACGCGACAAACGCTACTCGGGCTTCGACGGCAACCTCCATCCCGACGACGAGCTCAACCACATCGTCTATCTCGAGAAAGCCGCCTACAACCTCCGATCGAGCGAGGATCTCGAGCGATTGCGCAAGTCCGGCCTGAAGGACAAGGAGCTGGACATGCTCGGCGGTCCACGAGAGGACGCGCCCGCCACGGCGGGCGAGCACTCCGCCGTCGCCGAGGACGAGCGACGTCAGCAGGTCGAGCGCGAGCTCGGCGAGCTGAAGCAACGTCGTTCCGCGTCGGTCCAACGCGACCCGGCGGCCGAGCCTCAGGTCATGGGCAACGTGGGTGCGGATCTCTCGAGTTTTTACCGTGGTGCAGGAAGGGCGCGCGGGGTCCTACCGGTTCGCTTCCACATTCCCGTGGATGGGCTTCGGTTGTCCTTCACCGGCCGAATCCTGACGGCCGCCGAGCCACCGACGGTATCGATCCGTTACTGGCCCGCGGTGTGGGTCCTGTCGAACGCCGCGGTGTTCATCATCTCGTTCGTTCTCGCAGGAGCCGCTCTGCTCATGATCGGCTCACGGAGATCGCTCGCCGTCAGATTGGCCTTGGCTGTGCCGGCGGTCGGGGGGCTCATGGGGCTGTTCGTCGTCTTGGTCGACGCTCGCGCTGCACTCGGCCTGGGTACCGTTTTGGCGGTGTTGATCTATGCGGCTGCCCGCTACTGGACCCGCGCCCGCGTGGCTCCGACCGCCGCGATGCTGCTGGCTTTCGCTCTTCTTGCCGCTCCCGGTTCCCGGGCGACCGAGACCCCGGTCTCAGCGCCGCCGCACATTCCCGACCTGCAGGGAACCGAGGTCACGCTGTCGTGGCAGGACTTCAAGATCCTGGTCGAGAAGACCTATGTCCCACCGCCGGTTCCTCCGGCGCCCCCGACCGACGCCTTCCTGCGCTCGGCCGAGTACCGCGGCGTTCTGGAGCGCGGTCTGCTCACGCTGAGAGGCACGCTCACGCTCGAGGTGTTGAAGAAAGGCTGGGTTCGCCTTCCGCTCGTCAGCCAGGGCACGGTCATCGACTTCGAAGGGCAGGGCGCTCTGCTCAATCGAAACGGCTCGGGTCTCGAAGTGCTGGCGAGGGGGCCACGGAGCTACACGTTGAAAATGCAAATGGCCTTTCCCGCGGGCGACCATCCGGGTGAGAACCGTCTGGCCATTCGACTGCCCGATGCTCCACGCAACCTGCTCGACCTTTCCACGGCCGTCGAGTTTCGAGACATCGAGATCGAGAACGGCGTGGCCTACGACGCCCAACAGGACCGTTTCTTCGTCTCGTTGACGGGAGGGGCCTTCGCGGTCAAGTACACCCTGCCCTTCCGTCAGATCGAGGAGGCCGCTGGTGAGGAGGTCAAGCTCGAGCCGCGGGTTCAGCTGAACGCCTATCAGCTGCTGAGTCTCGGCGAAGGGGTCGTCAGTGGGGTGCTGGTCCACGACTACAACGTTCGAGTCGCCGAGGTTTCGCATTTCGACATCGACCTACCGGACGACATCGTCGTGTTCGACTGTGTGGTCGATGGCCTGGAGAGCTGGAAGATCCTGCAGCGCGACGGGCAACGGTATCTGCGTACCAAACTGCTCGCACCCATGGACGGAGCGGTGCGCGTCGTTGTCTCGTTCGAAGGCGCCTACGATGCCGATGACGGTGAGGTGATCGTCCCGAGGTTTCCGGCACTCGATACCGAGCGTGAATCGGGATTTGTCGCCGTAGCGGCGGAGGGAGCCGAGGTCGATCTACGCTTGTCGGGCAAGCTGCTGCCGGCCGATGTCAGCGAGTTGCCGGCCGATGTTCGTGCCTACGGCGGCAACTTGATCAGCGTCTTCAAGTACTCAGGCGTGCCCGATCGGGCGACCGTTTCGGTGACCGAGCACGACGATGCGCCGGTGCTGACAGCGATCATCGAGACGCTCAACGCGACCGCGGCGTTGCTGGAAAACGGGACCGAGGCCACGTGGATCGACCTGACAGTCAAGAACAACCGCAAGCAGTTCCTCAGGTTTTCCGTTCCCGGGGAAGATGTCGAAGTCTGGTCGTTGCTGCTTGACGGCGAACCTGCCAAACCCAAGCGCACGGGAGACGACGTGCTCGTGCCGCTGCCGCGGGGAGACGACGAGACGGCCTCGAGGATCTCGATCGTTCTCTTGCGCAAGGGCCCGGCCGCGCGCACCTTTGGTCGTCTCGAACCGTACCTGCCCAGTTTTGATGTGCCCGTCTCCGAAGCGCTGTGGACGGTCTACCTGCCTGCAGACAAGAAGTACGTCGCGGGAGGCGGCGAATTCCGGCCGGTCGTCGTGACCGACCCGCTGATGCCTGGACGAAGCGGAGGGAGGTCGGTCCGCATGTTGTCCGATCAGTCACCGACTGCGCCGCTCGACCAGGTGTACTCCGACGCGACCTCCGAGGTGCTCGCCGAAGGTCAGATCCGCCAGGAAGAGGCGGTGGCCCAACAGTTCAAACAAAAGGCCGCGAGCCGCAAGGGAGCACTGCCGGTGCGCATCGCCATCCCGGGAGGCGTCAACCAACTGCCCAGGGTCACGGTCAGCCGGATGCTGATCGTCGGCGACGAGCCCAACACCTTCTCCATCCGGGTCTACCCGCCATGGATCGCCTGGTTGCTGCGACTGTTGCAGCCGGTGCTGCTGGTCGCTGCCGGCTTGCTGCTCGGTGCGACACTGGCCGGGGTGCTTGACCGTCGTCACCGGCTGCTCGGCGGCGTCGCCGGCTTTCTGGGCCTCGTGCCTTTCGGCGGACTGAATCCCGTAGCTGCGTTCATGATCCTCGCGGTGTTCACCGCGATCACGTGGACTTCGGTGAAGATCCTGCGACGGTCGGAGACCCGCCTGGCGAGTTGACGACGGTTCTCAGCAGCCCCGGGTGTAGTACCAGACCAGCGGCCCGCGCTCGGCCGAGCGCCAGCGGATCCAGCCTTCCTCGGAGCGTACCTCGTCGTGCTCGACACAGTAGTCCGACGGCGTCTTGAGCCGGACTCGCATCCAGTCACCCTGAAACTCCAGCGGCTCGAGGTGGTAGTCGCCGTCGATCCGGGCGATCTCATCGGCGGCGTCGTCCGGCATGGCACTTAGCGCACGAGGGGTACGATCACGAATGTACAGCGGCGATATCTCGCCGCTCAGGAAGCGGTCCTGCCAAGGCTCGAAGGCCAGCGATTCCCGGGCCAGATGGCAACGATGCACCCACGCCGTCCCGTCGCGATCTTCGGAAGGACGGCCGTAGCGGAGACGAAGCCAGCCGTCGCGTGTCGATTCGAGAACGATGAACGAGGTGTCCTCGTACTCCGTCTCGACGGTGCCTTCGAGCCCGATCGGCACCGGCTTTCCGGCGATCGGGCCGGCCTCCACGAGCCATCCGTCGGCGAACCAGCCCCAGGGCACGGCGCCCGGCTGCTCGTGGAGTGGGACGCGCACGTGACCTTCTCCCCACCAGAACGTGCTGACCCGCCTGACGTGGCCGATACCGAGCGGCACGGCCGCCCGGGTCTCCGACCAGTCGTAAATCGTGACGAAGGGGGTCTGCGAATCCCACGACGGCACCTCGGGAGGCGCGTGCGCCAGCAGACCGGGGTCGCACTCGAGGCCGGGCTGCTCCCCGTGTGCCTGCGGTGCGGCGAGCGAGAGCGCGGCCAGGGCCACCAAAAAGGCAGGTTGTCTCATGCCGTCAATCTGGGCCCGCGGAGTGCGGCGGTCAAATCCATCTCGCCCGGTGGTCTTGGCCAAGACCGAAGCCTATATTTTGGGGGGTAGGAGGAATAACGATGGGTCAGCCGGGATAGCGAGATGGCCGGTTTTCTCGGAGGCAGCGCTTTCGCGATGTGTCGCGACGTGGCCGAGGGTTACTATGCGGTCACCGCGCGGACGTTCGTCGGAATGACTCGTCCCGAGCTTCAGCAACTCGCCCAGGAGCTCGACAAGCAGCTCCGCGAGATGCGCGGCACCCCCGCCCCGCTCGAGGACGTCGCCGCGGTCCAGAGGAGGAACCGCAAGATCAGCCGCCTCAACAACGCGCTGATGATCCTGAGAACGTTTCGGCAGCAGGGACTCCGGCGCTAGCCTAAAGCGGCCAGACCCTTAGGATCACGGGTGTCCCCACCGCGAGGATCAGGATCTCCAGCGGTAACCCCATCCGCCAGTAATCGCCGAACTTGTAGCCGCCGGGTCCCAGGATCAGCGTGTTGTTCTTGTGACCGATCGGGGTGAGAAAGGCGCTCGACGCGGCGACGGCAACGCCCATCAGGAATGCGTCCGGGTTGACGCCCAGGCTCACCGCGACACTCATGGCGACCGGGGCGGCGATCACGGCGGTCGCGACGTTGTTCATCACGTCCGACAGGGTCATCGTCACGATCATCAAGAGGACGAGAACCACGGCCGGCGATAAACCCGAAGCAGCCCTTACGATCCCCTCGGCGATCAGGGCGGTGCCCCCGGTGGCTTGAAGGGCGGCTCCGATGGGGATCATCGACCCCAGCAGCACGATTACCGACCACTCCACGGAGTCGAACACCTCGCGCAACGGCACGACGCGGGTCAGCACCATCAGGGTTGCCGCGGCACCGAGCGCGATCGGCAGGTAGACCACCCCGGTGCTGGCCAGTCCGACCGCGGCGGCGAAGACCCCCAAGGCCAGCCAGACCTTTTGGCGCTGCACGACCCGCAACCCGCGGTCCGCAAGCGGCAGGCATCCCAGCCAGGCGGCCGTGTCGTTCAGCCGCTCGTTGGAGCCCAACAGGAGCAGGACGTCGCCGGCCTGAATCTCCAGCTTGCGCACGCGCTCGATGAAACGCTCGCCTCTACGCGAGACGCCGAGCAGTGTCACTCCCCGGCGATAGAGTAAACGCAGCGAAAGGGCCGAGCGTCCCACGATGCGTGCGCCGTCCGGCACCACGACCTCGAGCAGCGAGACGTCCTCCGCAAGAACACCCGAGCGCGCCTTCTTCGGTCCCGCGTACTTCAACCCGAGCGCGCCGACGATGTCCTCGATGCTGTCCGGCGAGGCCTTGACCACCAGCACGTCTCCCGCGCGGATCTCGACTCCTCTGGCAAGCCCCGGCAACCGCCGCCCCCGCCGGATCAGTCCGATGATCGCGACGTCGTTGTCCTCGGCGACCTCGTCGAGCCCCTCCACCAACTTGCCGACGGCGCGGGAGCTCTCCGGCACTTGCACCTCGGCGACGTAGTCTTCGATCTCAGAGAGCTCCTTGGGCGTGTCGTGCTTGGCTCGCGCCGCCGGAATCAAACGCCAGCCGACCAGCGCGACGTAGGCGACGCCGACGACCGCGCAGGCCAAGCCGACCGGGGCGAAGTCGAACATGCGATAGGGCTCGCCCAGCGCGTCGCCGCGGAACTCGGCGATGACGATGTTGGGCGGCGTGCCGATCAGCGTGATCATGCCGCCGAGAATCGACGCGAACGAAAGCGGCATCAGACTGAGCGCCGGACTTCGTTTCGCCTTTTCCGCGGCCTCGATGTCCAGCGGCATCAGAACCGCCAGCGCCGCGACGTTGTTCATCACCGCGGAAAGCGCCGCCGCAAGCCCGGACATCACTCCGATGTGGGCGCTCAGACTTCTGGACCCCTTGAGAACGTAACGCGCCAGAAGGTCGATCACCCCGGAGTTGGACAGTCCGCGGCTGACGATCAGGACCAGTGCGACCACGACGGTGGCCGAGTGTCCGAAACCGGAGAACGCGAGCTTGGTCGGCACGACGCCGGTCAGCACCGCCACCATCAACGCCGAGAACGCGACCACGTCGTAACGCCAGCGTCCCCAGATCAGCAGGACGAACACGACGAACAGCAGCGCGAACAGGATGATCTGGTCGGTGGTCAAGGTTGCGTTTGCTCCGAAGAGTCGGCGACGGCCTCCAGACAGGATCGGATGAGGTTGCGCTTCGAGAAGTGGAGGCCGGTCATCCAGCTCAGCCAGTCTTCGCGGCCCAAAAGCAGACGGGTCATCTCACGGCGGCTCCGGCCCTCGTCACGGAGGCGTCGCACACGCTCGCACAGGCTGACGAGGAAATCGAGCTTAGCTCGCAATGCCTCCCTGCCGGGCGTGACAACACCACGGTGGCTGCAGAAGACCGTGGCGAAATCGTGCGCGAGAATCCGACGCAGGCTTTCGATCTGCTGCAGCACGTCCTCGTCGGTGCGCAGGTATCGGGCTTTTTGCGAGATGAACAGATCGCCCGTGAACAGCCACCCTCGCTGGGAGACCAGGTAGCACGTCATGTCCGTGGAATGTCCGGGAGACGGCAGGGCCAGAAGCGTACGACCGGCCCCGATCTCGATCTCGCGCGGCATCGGCTCGGACTGGACGCGGGCCGGTCGGCCCCAGATGACCCGCTGGTAGGGCCGCAAGGCAAAACCGTCCCGAAGGGGCGCGATGGACGCAGGCGGGGAATAGACTTCCGGACCCAGGGTGCTCCGGATCGGCGCGAGGTTGCCACTGTGGTCCTCGTGATGATGCGTCACGACGACCCGGCGGACGTCGCGTTCCTCCAGGAACCGGCGAACCACGGACCACTGGTTGGGAGGACCGGTGTCGATGACGGTCGCACCGATCCGGTAGACGATGCACGTCGTGTTGACGCGCGAGCCGAATCGACCCACGCGAATCCCTTCAATCTCGTCGTGTTCGATGCGTTCGATCACGGCTATCGCATCGTCTTGTACATGAAGACAGACCTTACCCTTTTTGTCCTCAAGCAGGAGCGTAAAATGTTCATGTGGCGGAGCATATCAGGAGCGTCACCCGCCAAAAGGGGAATCCGATGAACAAGGGAGGGAGCTTTCTCTTGGAACCGGTCGTCGGGAGCGTCTTCACCCGAGAGAGATTCGTGGAAGAGCAGAAGGAAATCGACGAGATGGTTCGCAGCTTCGCGCGCGAACGCATCCTTCCGCACAAGGAAAGCCTTGAAGCCTTCGACAAGGAGCGTTCCCTCGAGCTGATGCGAGAGGCCGCCGAGCTCGGGCTGACCGCGATCGACATTCCCGAGAAGTACGGGGGCCTGGAGCAGAACAAGACCACGTCCGCCCTGGTCAACGAGGCCCTGAGCCAGGGAGAATCGAGTTCCTGGCTGGTCACCTTCTCGGCTCACGTGGGTATCGGAACCCTCCCGATCGTTTTCTTCGGGACGAACGCGCAGAAAGAAAGATACCTCCCCAAGCTTGCCACGGCGGAGTATCTGAGTGCGTATGCTCTCACGGAGCCGGGCGCCGGCTCGGATGCCTTGAACCTCACGACCTCGGCGCGGCTGTCCGATGACGGTGACGCGTACGTCCTGAACGGGACCAAGCAGTACATCACCAACGGCGGCTGGGCCGACCTGTTCATCGTCTTCGCGAGACTCGACGGCAAGGGGGTCACGGCCTTCATCGTCGAACGTGACTCGGAGGGGTTGAGCACCGGCGCCGAAGAGAAAAAAATGGGGATCAAGGGCTCCTCGACCGTCAATCTGGTTCTCGAGAACGTGCGCGTCCCCAAGGACAACGTTCTGGGAACGCCCGGCGCGGGTCAACACATCGCATTGAACATCTTGAACATCGGGCGGTTCAAGCTGGGTGCCGCGGATCTCGGCGCGTGCAAGATGTGCATCAATCATGCGACGCGGTACGCACTGGAGCGCACCCAGTTCGGCCAACCCATCGCGTTCTTCCAGGCGATCCGCAAGAAACTGGCCGACATGATCGTGCGGACCTACGTCCTGGACAGTGTCATCTATCGCACGGTCGGCCTGATGGACGAGCGCGTCGCCGATCTCAAGGTGGACGACCCCGATTACAACCGGAAAGTCATGGCCGCCCTCGAGGAGTACGCGATCGAGGCCTCGATCTCGAAAATCCTCGGTTCCGAAACGCTTTTCCGGGTCTCCGACCACGGGATCCAGATCTTCGGCGGGTACGGGTTCTCCGAGGATTATCCGATGGCGGCGGTTTTTCGCGATACGAGAATCGATCGGATCTTCGAGGGAACCAACGAGATCAACCGCATGGTGATCTACGGTTACTGTCTTAAGAAGGCACTGATGGAGGAGCTCCCGTTCAGGACCGCCGCTAGCGCATGGACCGAGCGAGACCCCGTTCGCGATGGCCCGTTTCGGTGGGAGGTCCAGGCCCTCGACGTGTTGCGCCGATCTACCGTCAAGTGCGTGCACGAAGCCATCTCTCTATATGGCCAGGACCTTCGCAATGAACAGGTCGTGGGAGAGGATCTCGCTGATTTGATCATCGGGTACTACGGCGCCTCATCCGCGATCAATCGCCTCCTCCAGCTTGGCGATGAGGCGTTGCGGAACGGCGCTTCCCGGGCTCTCGGACGTTCGGTCGTTGCGGCCTATCTGGAAGAAGCGGGAAGACTTCACTGCCGGCTTCGTCCCGTCGTCTTCTCGAGCCCTCACGCCCGGCCGATCGGCGACGCCATCGCAAGAAACATGCAGGAGCTCGTCCTGCCCTTTGATCCCGTAAAGGAACTGCACGTCCTGACGGACGACCTCTTCCATCGCGGGCAGTACCGTTTCGAATAGGGAGGAACCATGAATCCGACAAGTGTGATTGTCGATGCCGTGCGGAGCCCGATGGGGGTGAAGAAGGGAAAGATGGTCGGGATTCGCGCCGATGATCTGGCAGCGCAGGTCGTGACGGCGCTTCTCGAACGTAACCCCAACCTGGCGCCCGCCGCGGTGGAGGATGTCGTTCTCGGTTGCGCCTTCCCCGAGCACACTCAAGGGATGCTCATGGCGCGAGGCGTGGCGCTGCTCGCCGGGCTGCCGGCGGAAACGGGCGGCAAGGTCGTGAACCGGTTCTGCGGGTCCTCGATGGATGCCGTCCATCAACTGTCTCAAGCCATCCTCACCGGTGACCTGCAATGCGGCATCGCCGCCGGGGTGGAGGACATGTTTGCCATTCCCATGGGTGGGTACAACCCGTCGTTCCATCCCAAGCTCTACGAGATGGAGTACTACATGGGGATGGGAGAGACTGCGGAGAACCTCGCCAAGGATCTGGACATTTCAAGGGAAGAGCAGGAGGAGTTTTCCTACCGGTCCCACACGAACGCTTTGAACGCCGACAAGAACGAGTGGTTCAGCAAGGAACTGGTGCCCATAAAGAGGAACGGCAAGTCGATCGGGAAAGACGAGGGTCCGAGAGAGCCGAACAAGGAGAAGATCCGCTCGCTGAAACCCGCGTTTCTGGATAGCGGCACCATCACGGCAGCCACGTCGAGCCCGATCTCGATCGGCGCCGCCGCCTTGATCGTGTGTAGCGCGGACTTCGCGAAAAAGCACGATCTCCGAATTCGGGCGCGGATCACGTCGCGTGCCGTGGCCGGTGTCGACTGGACGCGTATGGGCATGGGCCCGATTCCGGCGAGCGAGAAGGCGTTGGAGCGGGCAGGCCTGACCATGAGCGACATCGATTTCATCGAGCTCAACGAGGCCTTCGCCGCGCAGTCCCTGTACGTCATCAAGAAGGCCGGATGGCCTCAAGAGAAGGTCAACATTCACGGCGGCGCCATCGCCCTCGGTCACCCGCTTGGCGCCTCCGGCGCTCGCATCCTGACCACGCTCATCAACGTTCTGGAGCGGCACGATGGCAACACGGGGCTGGCCACGATGTGCATCGGCACCGGGCAGGGCATCGCGACGGTGATCGAGAGGGACTACTCATGACCGACATCAAGACCATCGGTGTTTGCGGCGCCGGCGTGATGGGAAGCCAGCTCGCCGCGTTCTTCGCGAGCGCGGGATTCGAGGTCTATCTGTTCGACCTGAAACAGGAACTGTCCGAGAAAGGCATCGGGGTCGCGACCAAGGCGCGTCCTCCGGCCTTCTACCACAAGCGGTTCGTCGAGAACGTCAAAGCCTGCAACTACGACGAACACGTCGAGCGGTTCGAGGAGTGCGACTGGATCCTCGAGGCTATTGCCGAACGGATCGACTGGAAGAAGGACCTCTACGAGCGGATCCTGCCCCGGATGAAAGAGGACGCCATCCTGTCTTCCAATACCTCGGGTCTGTCGCTCGAAGAGCTGACGGAAGATTTTGACGACGACGGTCGCCGTCGTTTCCTGATCACCCACTTCTTCAATCCTCCGCGGTACATGCGGCTGGTCGAGATCGTCCCGGGAGAGCAGACCTCCGACGTCGCCCTCGAAAGGATGATCGCGTTTACCGGCGAGACCCTCGGCAAGGGTGTCGTGCATGCCAAGGACACACCCAACTTCATCGGCAACCGCGTCGGCGTCTACGGAATGATGTTGGCTCTCAAGCTCACGCGGGAGATGCGGCTATCGGTCGAGCAGGTGGATGCCCTGACCGGTCCGGTCATGGGCCGACCCAAGTCCGCCACCTACCGCACGGCCGACCTGGTCGGTCTGGACACGCTGGCGCTGGTGGCAAAGACCGCGTACGAGAAGTGCCCGGACGACGAAGCCAGAGATCTCTTCGAGACGCCACCCGTTCTGGGTCAACTGCTCGAGCGCGAGTGGCTGGGCCAGA
>JBFJTV010000002.1:0-23441 GCA_041625075.1 Candidatus Polarisedimenticolaceae bacterium
GCCCCGTGAAGAGCGATGTCGCCGCTCCGGCGAGAAAGACAACCCAGCGTAGCGAGATGGTGGTCGAAGTCGCTTGCTCGGCCTTGGTCAAACCACGCCCCGTCGTGCGGCGAACACACCCGTCCGCGTTCTTACAATTTGGACATCCGATGCGAATATAGGTTCCGGTCCAGGGGGGTCAAGCCGCCTTGACAGCCCCTTGGCCGATTTTATAATGCGCCCTGCCGGGCGCGTTCGTCTAGGGGTTAGGACGCCGGCCTCTCAAGCCGGTAACACGGGTTCAAATCCCGTACGCGCTACCAATTTTTGCGGAAAAGCCCTCGGCCCCGAGGGCTTTTCTTTTGGCCGGGAGCGCCACGCTCTACAAGCCGGAGGACGAGCCGGCAGGCGTCGTGCCGCCGTCTCCGCCGTCCTCGTCCGGATCGCACGGGAAGATCTGGAGGTGCTCCGGGAATCGCGTGTCCGGGCAGACTCGCTGCAGGATGCTGAGCACGTTGCGCCGGACGTCGTTGACCCGATCGGTGCTCAGCCCGTCGGGGATGACCTTGCCGACGTACTCGTCTCCACCCAGTGTGCAAATCCTCAGGAAGGTCGAATCGTCCCGGGAGACATACCGGCGGTCCGGTCCGGCCAGCGCGTCGAGCTGGCGTCGCAACTGACCGTCGAGCTTGAGGCCCACGAACAGAGGCCGCTGAGCTTCGAGTCTCACCGGGTCGGTATCCCTTGTCCCTTCCCCCGCTCCGCGGATCCGACGCGGGAAGCGAGGTTTACCCCGGCGGGCTCGAAAGTCAAGTTGTCGCCTTCGGAGAGCCCAGAACTTCCAGCACCTCGCGGGTCTTGGCCTCCATCAACGAGACGTCCCCACGCGACTCGACGTTGAGCCGCACCAGTGGCTCGGTGTTCGACATGCGGAGGTTGAACCGCCAGCCGTCGAACTCCATGCCGATACCGTCGGTGTCGTCGACGAGGTTCGCCCGGGACGCGTAGTGCTCCTGCACCCGACGGATCGCCTCCGCGGGATCGTCGAGCGTGCGATTGATCTCGCCGCTCGCCGGAAAGCGCGCGATGCGCTCTCCCACCAGATCGCTGAGCGGCCGGCCCGTTTTGCTCATGAGGTCGGCGACGAGCAGCCACGGAATCATCCCGCTGTCGGCGTACGAGAACTCCTTGAAGAAGTGATGCGCCGACATCTCGCCACCATACTCCGCATCCTCGCGCCGCATGACTTCCTTCATGAACGCGTGACCGCTCTTGCTCTGCACCGCGACGCCGCCGGCCTTCTCGACCACCTCGACGGTATTCCAGGTGAGCCGGGGATCGTGGATGATCCGGGCGCCGGGGTGTCGTTCGAGAACACGCTGCGCCAAAAGACCGACGATGTAATAGCCCTCGATGAACCCACCGTTCTCGTCGAACAGGAAACAGCGATCGTAGTCTCCGTCCCACGCGATCCCGAGATCGGCGCCCTCGCGACGGACGGCGTCGACCGTGACATCGCGGTTCTCGGGGAGCAACGGATTCGGGATCCCGTTGGGGAACGTGCCGTCGGGCTCGTTGAACACCTTGACGAACTCGAGCGGCAAGTGCTTCTCGAGACGATCGATGACGAGACCGGCGCCGCCGTTGCCAGCGTTCGAGACGACCTTGAGCGGTCTGAGGCTTTTTGCGTCGACGTATCCCAGGAGATGTTCGATGTAGGCATCGTTGATGTCGTGCCGTTCGACCGTGCCCACTCGTTCCACCGCTGGAAACGAACCGGCGACGACCATCTGCTCGATCTCCTTCAGACCGGTGTCGCCGCTGATCGGGCGCGCCTCGGCGCGGACGAACTTGAGACCGTTGTAATCGGCCGGATTGTGGCTTGCGGTGACCATCACGCCGCCGTCGAGCTCGAGGTGGAACGTGGCGAAGTACACCTGCTCGGTTCCGCATCGCCCGATATCGATGACGTCGACTCCGGAATCGTTGAGCCCTTTCTTGAGAGCGCCGGCCAACTCGGGGCTCGACAACCGGATGTCGTGGCCGACGACCACCCGCCGGGGGTCGAGGAAGGCCGCGTACGCCCGTCCGATCCTGTAAACGACGTCCTCGTTGAGCTCGTCCGGGATCCGTCCCCGAACGTCGTAGGCCTTGAAGCAGGCGAGTCCCTGGCGACCGTCACCCATCACGTCTTCCTCCGGTGAAGCGGGAGGATATCAAAAGGCCGGCACCGTGCCCAAACTCGCACGCGCAGGCCATCTTCGCTATCCTGACACTCCCGGAGGCACACATTCATGGCGACGAATCCCGAAACGAAGGGCAAGGTTCGCATCGAGCGGGACTCGATGGGAGAGATGGAGGTCCCCGCCGGGGCGTACTACGGAGCTTCGACGCAGCGGGCCGTGCTGAACTTCCCGATCAGCGGTCTGCGTTTCCCCCGCCGCTTTATCGAGGCGGTGGGGCTGATCAAGTGGGGGGCCGCGCAGGCCAATCGGAAGCTGGGCCGGCTCGACGAGCGGCTGGCGAGCTCGATCATCCAGGCGGCCGACGAGGTCATCGAGGGCAAGCTCGACGAGCACTTCGTCGTCGACGTCTTCCAGACCGGGTCCGGCACCTCGACCAACATGAACGCCAACGAGGTGATCGCCAACCGCGCCGCCGAGATTCTCGGCGGCAAGCGCGGCGAGCGCGGTCTCGTCCACCCCAACGACCACGTCAACACCGGCCAGTCGAGCAACGACGTCATTCCGACCGCCGTGCATCTGTCCGCCCTGCTGGCCCTCGATCAGGTGCTGATTCCCGCCGTACGTCAGTTGCGAGGCGAGCTGGAGAAGAAATCGAAGGAGTTCTGGGAGATCATCAAGACGGGGCGGACCCATCTTCAGGACGCCACGCCCGTTCGTCTCGGGCAGGTCTTCGCGGGCTATGCGGGTCAGATGGCGCGCGCCGAGAGACGGCTCGAGGGCGCGCGCGCCGAGCTCGCCGAGGTCGCGCTGGGCGGCACCGCCGTGGGCTCGGGCATCAACACCCACCCGAAGTTCGCCGGGATGGTCTGTGAGCGGATCTCCGAGCGCGCCGGTGTCGAGATCCGGGAAACCGACTCCCACTTCCAGGCTCAGGCGACGCTCGACAACGTCGTCGCGGCATCGGGAGCGATCAGGACGGTGGCGGTCAGCCTGCTCAAGATCGCCAACGACATCCGCCTGCTCGCGTCGGGCCCGCGGACGGGTCTTCGCGAGCTCGACCTCCCCGAGGTCCAGCCCGGAAGTTCGATCATGCCCGGGAAGGTCAACCCGGTGATCGCGGAGTCGCTGATCCAGGTCGCCTGCCAGGTGGTCGCCGCCGACGCGGCCGTGGTGCAGTCCGGACAGTGGAGCTTCTTCGAGCTCAACACGATGCTCCCGCTCGCCGGTTACAACCTGGTGCTCGCGATCGAGAACCTCGGGGCCGCCACGCGAAACTTCGCCAAGGCCTGTGTTTCCGGGCTGACGGCCACCGACCGCGGTCCGGCGATGGTCGAGCAGGGGCTCGCCATCGTGACCGGTCTGGTCCCGAGAATCGGCTACGACCTCGCCGCCGAGATCGCGCACGAAGCCGCGAAGAGCGGCAGAACCATTCGCGAGGTCGCCAAGGAGCGGACCGAGCTGACGGACGCCGAGCTCGATGAGGCTCTCGACCCGTTCAAGATGACGAAACCGTCGGAGTGAACCGGGGGTCGGCTAGAGCGGGAAGAACCTCGGAATCAGCAGCGACGCAAGCACCCAGATCAACAGATTGAGCGGCCCGCCGACCTTGACGAAGTCCATGAAGCGGTAGCCGCCGGGGCCGTACACCAGAAGATTTGTCTGGAACCCCATCGGCGTGTAGAACGCCGTCGAGGCGGCGAAGGTCAGCGCGATCAGGAACGACCGCTCGTCGACCCCCAGGCTCCGCGCCGTCGTGACGGCAAGCGGGGCAAGCAACGCCGCCGTGGGCTTGGGCGACAAGATCCCGGTCAAGATCATCGCCATCAAGAAGAACGAGCTGAGCACGGCCTCCGGGCCGAGGTCGCCGAGCAACGCGAGCATGAGCTGGACGGCGCGCTCCGCCGCGCCGGTGGCCTCGAGCGCGGTTCCCATCGGGATCAACCCGGCAAAGAGGAAGATCACCTGCCAGTCGACGGCGTCGTACACCTTTCGCAGTGGGAGACAACCGGTAACGACCATCGCGACCGATCCGATAATGGCTGCGACCGCAACGGTGTAGAACCCGAGCGCCGCGCTGATCACCACACCGGCGACGATCGAGATCGCGGTGATGGCGTGCACGGGTTTGAGGACGGGGATCTCGACCTCCTCGAGCATGAGAAAGTCCGTTTCCTTTCGAAGACGCTCGAGGTTGGCCCGCGGGGCGACGATTAACAGCTCGTCGCCGACGCGAAGCCGGATCTTCCCGACCTTCTGGATGATGTCCTCGCCGTGCCGGCGAACGGCCAGGGCCGTCGCGCGGTAACGGTGCCGGAAATCGACGTTCTTGAGCGTTCGGCCCGCCAGGTGCGAGGTGGGCGTGATCAACGCTTCGAAGATGGCCGAATCGGCCGACCGCAGATCCGCGTCGTCCGGGTGGCGACCCGGCTTGACGGCGATTCCCGCGTTGTCCCGGACCTTTCCGAGAGCGGTGGCGTGCGCCTTGACGAGCAGAATGTCGCCTTCCCGGAGCCGATCGACCTCCTCGGCGTTCAGCTTGCCGCCGTCGGCGCGAACGAGCGCGAGGACCTCGAGATCGTAGTTCTCTCCGAGGTTGGCTTCGGCCAGCGTCATTCCGGCCAGTGGAGAGCCCTCGAGCACGAGGATCTCGCTGAGGAAGCGCCCGAGGTGAAATTCCTCGGTGAGGCTCTCGACCGGAACGCGCTCGGGCAGAAGTCGCCGGCCGAACACCAGAAGATAGAGCGTCCCGCCGCCGAGCAGGGCGAGCCCGATCGGGGTGAGCTCGAACATCCCGAAGCCCCGGATCCCGCGGTCCTCGGCCAGCGAGCTCACCAGGATGTTGGTCGAGGTTCCGATCAGGGTGCACATGCCGCCGAGCATCGCGAAGAACGACAGCGGCATCAGGATGCGACTCGGACTGATCCGGCTTCCGTGACAGGCGCGGATCGCGACCGGCAGGAAGATCGCGACGGCCGCGGTGTTGTTGATGAACATCGACACGGTGCCCGCGACGAGACCGATGACGAGCAACAGAGTGGTCTCCCGCGAAACCCCGGTGCGAAGCAGGCGGTCGCCGAGGTATTGCACGACCCCGCTCGCCTGCAGACCCGCGCTGAGCACGAACATGCAGGCAACAGCGACGGTCGCCGGGTTCGAGAATCCGGCGAGGGCCTCCTTGGGGGCCACGATCCGAAAGAGCATGAGCACGGCGAGCGCGAGCATCGCCACGATGTCGGGACGGAGCCGCTCGGCGGCCAGCAGCACGGCCGCCACCACGAGCGTCACCACGACGATGATGGCCTGTACGTTCACCGAGACCTCCGGGATCCGGCCCGACGGGCGGAGTTGAAAAATGGGCCTATTCTAAACGGAAGTCGAGAGCGGGCATCAAGGTTTGCGGTTGGGAGGCTCTGGCGTCAGGGGGCGAACAGCACGCCGGGGGCAAACCTCCCCTCGGGGTCGAGTGCGCCTTTGACCGCTCGCATGGCCGCAATGGCGTGATCGCCGAGAAACCGTCGCAACATCTCCTGCTTGACGGGATTCCGGCCAACTCCGTGCTCCGACAGCGGGCACCCCCCGAGTCGCACCGCCTCGTCGGCGAATTCCAGCAGCGCGTCGAAGCCGGAGGCGACCTGTTCGCGGTCTCGGGGAATGGCGTTGGGATGGAAATTCCCGTCGGACAGATGTCCCCAGACGAGGAAGTCCAGACCGCGGCACGAGAACCCGCTCTCGTAGAAACGCATCATCTCCGGGATGCGATCGGGCGGCACGATGAGATCGCCGCCGACTTTCTCGATCCCGGGATGGTCACGGCGAAGTCCGGCGAGGATCTCGTTGACCCGCTTGGGAACCGCCTCCCGGAACTCGAGCAACGCGTCGGCGCGTGCGCGGTCTTCGGGAAAGGCGAGCTCGAGGTGCTCGAGCGCATCGTGGTCGCGGAGAATCGAGACCAACCGTGACAGCGGGCCGTCGTCGGTCGCCTCGCCGTCCCAAAGACGTGCGAGCGCCATCTGAGCCTCGTCGTCGGTGAGGGGCACGGGAAGCTCCATCTCCAACAACAGCGCGGCGTCAGCCTCCCCCGGGACGGCGATGCGGAGTCGCGACGTGTCGCCCTGCTCGCGAAGCAGATCGAGACACCTCCCGTCCATGAACTCGATCGCGCGGATGTCGGGGCCCCGCGGGTCGCCGTGATCGCGTGCCCGTGAAGCCGCGGAGCGCAGGGCGGCGCCGAGATCGAGACCGTTCTCGAGACTCCGTTGGAAAACGAGCGCGGTCAACGTCGCCGGGGGAAGGGTCACGAGATCGGCCGTGACCTCGGTGACCAGCCCGAGCGTCCCCTCGGATCCGATAAACAGGTCGACGAGATCGAGTGGATCGGATGCGTAGTAGCCCGCGGACACCTTCTTGAGTCGGGGCAGGGCGTAACCGGGAACGGGAACGTGAAGCTTTCGACCGTCGGACAGCTCGATGACGAAGTCCTCACCGGGCGCGGCCAGGATCTGACCCCGCTCGATGGCGAGCAGGTCGCCGTTGAACAGGAGCACGCGGATCGCGTGGACCCACTGCCGGGTCACGCCGTACTTGAACGTCGCCGCTCCACCGGCGTTGGTCGCGACGGTGCCGCCGATCATCGCCTCCTGGTACGTCGGAACCGGCGGGTAGTAGCAACCCTGCTCCTCGACGGCTCTTTGAAGATCGAGCAGCCGGACCCCGGCCCCGACGCGGACTCGCCCGCCCCCGAGCCGCGATTCGACCGCGCCGATCTCGCCGAGCGCTTCGACCGAGAGCACGACCTCTCCCCGCGGGACGGCACCGCCGGTGACCGACGAGCGCGCGGCCTGCGGGAGGACGCAGACCTTGGATCCGGCGATCTGCCTCAGAAACGCCGCGGCCTCGGCCTCGTTGTGCGCGCGGACGACCCCCGCAGCGCGGCCCGGACCGAACCCGGAGGCGTCCTCGAGATACGCCTCGACGATCGAGGGATCCACGACGGGAGGTGGGGGCGATACGGTTGCGGGCCGGACGGCGCGAATGTGTCTCGAGCTCATGGCACCCACGAACGGTGAGGGGCCCTCGCGAGTGGACGTCAGACGGTCCGCGCGACCGGGCCCGCTCGGAAGAGCCGGGCCAGCAACCAGATCATGAATATCACGGCGAGGATCGGGACGAGCGGCAAGAGCAGTACGGCGCCGGCCAGCGCCACGGCGGCGAGCGCCACCGCGACCACGACCCCGACACCCTTGGCGAGCAGGGCCAGGAGCCCGACTCCGACCCCGGCGAGCGCCGCAAGCGCGCGGAACGGGAGCAGAACCAGCCAGACCACGGCCTTGACGAAAAGCCCGAGAAGCAACAGCGGAAGCAGAATCAGCCCGACGAACAGGAGAATCGCCGCCAACAAGAGCTCCAGCATCGCGCACCCCCTGGCCACGGCCGCACCTCCGCCCCGTGGCCTTCCTATCAAGACATACGCACCAACCCCCGAAAAAGTTCCCGGCCAAATCCGTCTCGGGGTAGCGTCGTCTCGGGCCTGCGCTTTATCTTAGCCTCGCACGCCCGGTCGCTGGTGCCGGCGGCCCGGAACGGGACGCGGTGACGGACTTGAACGACGGCCTTCCCTTGGCGACACCCATGCCGCGCGGCGGCCATCCCCACACGCACCCTGTGGGCCCGCGCCGTCTCGCCTGGGTCCTCGCCCTGACGTTGGTCTACACGGCCGCCGAGGTCGTGGGCGGTCTGCTCTCCAACAGCCTCGCACTGCTCGCCGACGCCGGTCACATGATGACCGACAACCTGGCCATCGCGCTCGCGCTCTTCGCCGCGTGGGTCGCGAGCCGTCCACCCGACCGGGCCCGGACGTACGGCTACCACCGCGCCGAGATTCTGGCCGCGCTGGTCAACGGCATCGCCCTCGTCGTGATCTGCGCGTTCATCTTTTGGGAGGCCTGGCAGCGCCTCCAGGACCCCCCGGAGGTCGCCTACGGGCTGATGGCGATCGTGGCCACGGGCGGTTTGCTGGTCAATATCGTCGCCGCGAGGATGCTCCACGGACACCACCACGGTCTCAACATCCGCGCCGCCTATCTCCACGTGCTCGGCGATCTGTTGGGGTCGATCGGTGCGTTGACGGCGGCCGGACTGATGGCCGCGTTCGGCTGGAGATGGGCCGATCCCGCGGCGAGCTTCGTGATCGGAGGCATCATCATCGTCTCGTCGACGCGGCTCGTGCTCGACTCGGTGAATGTCCTGATGGAGGGTGCCCCGGCCCACCTCGACACCGCAGACATCCGTCAGACCCTGGTCGTGATGGACGGGGTGTGCGACATCCACGAGTTCCACGTGTGGAGCCTGGGCGGCGGAAACCCCCTGTTGACGGCTCACCTGGTTCTCGATCACACCCGGGAGCCGACCGAGGTCCTGCGTGACGCGATCGAGCTTCTTCGCGAGCGGTACGGCATTCACCACGCGACGCTGCAGGTCGAGCCGCCCGACTTCAACATCGTCAACAACTTCAAGACGCCGGACTAGCTACTTCGCCCGTCCGATCTCCTCCCCCGCGTCGAAGCTCGAAGGCAAATCCGCCTGGGTGACGGTGATCGTGACGTCCTCGAAGACGAGGTGGTAGAAAAAAGAGAAGATCGGCGGGATGTTGGTCGTCACCGGAAAGCGCTCGTCGTGGAAGACGAGATGGACCTCGAGATCTCCCGTCTGGATGGCGCCCTCCGTGAGACGTTGCGGGTCATAGATCTGCCCGTCCACCGTGCGCACCGTTCCGTCGGGAAGACGCACGCCCTCGGTGACCATCAGATGACCGAGCCACTGCGGCGCCGGGATCTCGTAGGGGTTGAGAAACGGCTGGTCGTCGAGCAGGACGTCGGCCGGTCCCCAGGTCGCGAGGTAGTTGAAGACGGTCGGAAGGACCGGCATTCCGGCCGTGGTGTCGCCGTGGAGGTAGACGTTGTGGGTCACGCCCTCGTTGAGCAAAGACTCGATCCGGGTGACCGACGTTCCGAAACGGACCCCGGAGGAGTGCTCGGGGTGGATGAAGCGGCTTTGGGTGTACCGCCACTTGCCGTTCTCGTCGCTCCACTTTGCGATGATTCCCCCGACCTCGCGAACAGGATCGATCTCGAGAACGAGCTCTCCCTCGATTGGAGTGGACCCGTCCCCGTCCCACACGAACGAATCCACGGGCTCCGCGGGCACGCCCTGGACCGTGCTTTCGACGGGGCCCATCACCTTGCGGTTGAGACGGGGATTCTTGGCCTCGACCCGGTAGATCAATTGGGCCGACGCGATCCCCGGGAGCAACAGGGCGGCAAGAAAGGCGAGGGGAAGATGGTGGTGTCGTTTCATGATGAGGACTCCTTCACGGACAGGGGCTGTCGATCGACCGCTCGTTGCCGTCGGTCTTGAAGCCGGGCGAGCCCTCGATGCCCGCCACGACGCTCGTGACTAGGTAGAACGTGCCTCCGCCCGGCGGCGGCAGATCGGGATCGGAGTAGTACGCGGCGGGGGCGCCCGCGAGCCGGCACATCGCGAGGCGCACGAGGATCTCGGCCCCGACCTCGCCGCGATACAGGTTGTAGCCGTCGGCGCCGGTCTCGGGCTCCCACACCAGCAGGTCGCCGCCGAGCCTCACCCCCTGAACGACGCCGTCGTCGACGTCGCAGGCATCGCCCTCGCCGTCATCGTCGAGGTCGTTCTGGGAAGCGTCCGGCACGGTGGGGCACCGGTCGGACGGGTCGGGGACGCCGTCGTTGTCGCGGTCGTCGTCGACGGCGTCGTCGATGCCGTCGCCGTCGAGGTCGCTGTCGCAGGCGTCACCGTCGCCGTCGCCGTCGAGATCGCGCTGCAGGGGGTTGGCGACCCCGTCGCAGTTGTCACCCGCGTCCCCGACCTCGTCGTCGTCCGCATCGTCCTGGTTCGGGTTGAAGTCGAACGGCGCGTTGTCGGTGTCGCCGCACTCGCCGTCGGTGTCGACGTCATCGAGGGGATCCAGGCTGCACGGGTCACAGTCGTCGACGGTGCCGTCGGCGTCGGCGTCGCCGCCGACGGTGTTGAAACGGCTGCGGCAGGCGGAGACGATCTCGATGTCGTCGATCGCGGCCTCGAGAACACGGAGCTCCGGATCCAGGGTCGGCGAGGTCGCGCGGAACCGCACGCGCATCTGGTCGGTCAGATCGACGATCGATCCGAGATCGAACTCGCGACGCGTCCAGCTGTTGGCGGTCTCCGTCAGGAGCTCGAGCGTCGACCACGACGCGCCGTCGTCGGACGATACCGCCACTTCGAGCGATCCTCCGAAGAACAATCCCGCGTCGGTCGAGACCCAGCGGTAATACCGCAGCAGGGCGGCATCGAGACCGGTCGCGTCGATCAGCGGCGAGCGCAACGTGGTGAACCCCGCATCGACGTCGTTGTCCTCGATGCCGGCGCCCGGCGGCGACTGCCCGGTGATGAACGCGGTCACCCCCGGATCGGGGGTGTGGTCGTCTTCGGGCTGCACGGTGCCGTCGTCGGTGCCGTTCGGATCGGCGCGCTCCCAGGCCCCGGACTGCGCTGTGTCCTCCGCGAGCCCCTGTTTCCACAGCTGGTCGGTCTCGACATCGTCTCCGAGCCGACCCTGCTCGAGATCGAAGTCGGCGGTCGCCGGAACACCGTTGAGGAGAAGGATGCGCTCGTCCTTTGCCGCGAACCCGAACGCCTCGGCGGTGACGATCTGCTGCCCGATCGAAACCTCGTCGAACAGATAGGAGCCGTCGCCCGCCGTCGTGGTCTGCTGCGCGGTCCCGATGACGCTCACGAGGGCTCCGGCGATCGGGGCGGAGTCGCTCGACCGACGGACGGTTCCGGCGAGGCTGACCTTGGGCTGCGGTGTGAGGTGGACATCGACGTCGAGACGACCGTCGAGGGCCATGTCGCCCGGTGCGATCACCCGGGTCTGAAAGCCCGGCGCCGTGACGCGGATCGCCGCGGGCCCCTCGGGCACGTAGAACGCGTAGACGCCGTCGGTCCCCGAGGTCATCTGCTCCCCGCTGAACAGGTGGACGACGCTCGCGCCGGGAACCGGGTCGCCGCTCGCCGCGTCCCTCACCTCGCCGGACAGCAACCCGCCGGTCGGGACGTACTCGATAACGTACAGACCCGTGGACATGTCGCTGACGTAGAAGTACCCGCGCGGGTCGAAGGCGTACACCCCCCAGGCGCCGGCTCCCCCGGTATCGCCGCTCGGATACGTGTCGTAGCTACCGAGCTCGACCGGCGCGGTGGGCCGGTGGATATCGATCAGCTTGAACCCCTGCGCGTAATACGAAATCGCCACGCGCGCGCCGTCGTCGTCGTCGACCATGACGTTGTGGATGATCGACCCCGGGACGGGGTTGTACTCGGAGAGCAGGACACCCGGCTGGGTCTTGATCTCGATATCGTAGACGACGGCGTGCCCGTTCGTCGTCTCGTCGGTCGTCGTCACAATCGTGTGATCCGGGTTGGGCCACGAGTTGTGGGTCGCCGAGCCCGGTGTGTTCCACCCCGAGAGCACTCCGAGCGTGGACGGATCGCTTGCGTCGAGAATCTCGTGCCGGCCGTTGTTGATCTCGGAGAAGTAGGCGAACGAGTCGCCGATGAAGGCGTCGTGGACGTAGCGGGTGGTCCACGAGCCGATCTCGACCGGGTTCTCGGGGTCGGTGCCGATGTCGAGGATGCGCGTGCCGTTGTCGGAGCCCACGGCGTAGGCGATCGCGGCGCCCGTGTCGATAAAGATGTTGTGGGCGGTCTGGACGGTCGCGGTGTATGTGTTCACCAGCGTCGGGTTGAGCGGATCGGAGAGATCGACGATCTGGACCCCCTGCCCCGGACCCGAGCCCTCGGTCACGATGTAGGCATAGTTCAGATAGGTCTTGATGTCGCGCCACGACGAGTTCGGGCCCGGGATGAAGCCGACCTCGACGGGGTTGACCGGGTCGGTCACGTCGATAAAGGTCGTCCCCGTGAACTTGCCCATGATGGCGAGATGCGTCGCGCCGTCGCTGTAGCCCCAGATATCGCTGGAGCTTTCCAGCGCGCGGGGATCGAAGTTGGTCAGGAGGTTGGCCCGGAGGTTGTCCGCGGGCGCATCGAAGGTCCCCGTCACCCTCGGCTCCACTCGTCTGACGTCGACGGTCGTGGTCAGCCGGAGCGGCCAGGGAATGCAGGGGTCGTAGGACGGCGGCGGCGCCCGGTCGATCGCGAGGTCGAGCGTCAGGGTGTCGGTGATCTCACCGAGACTCTCGAGAGGCACCGTGACCCCGTAGGTGTGGCCGGAAAACGACGCTCGAAAGGCCAGCTTGCCCTGCGCCACGGGGAGAAAGCCGTTCGACAAACGGTAGTTCACGTCGAGGCCGGGGATGTAGCTGCCCACTCGCGGTCTCCGGGTCTCGGGGATGACGTACTCGGGCAGGAGGTCGATCTCGAGATAGGCCTCGGCGTCGAGGTCGGCCGGGTTGGCGGCGATGACGTACGTCACCACCGCAAAGACGTGGTCGCCGAGCCGCACGGATTCTCCCGGGGGAAGCGTGATTTCTTCGGGAAGCTCGGGGCAGGCCGCGCCGGCCGGGAGGGCCGTCAGGAGCGACGCGGCCAGGACACCACCAAACAGAGTCGCGAATCCGACCGCCCCGCGACGCGCAAACGTCATGTCGATTCTCCCCCCAGTCCGCGAACAAACTCCACCGGCCGTGTACTTACGCGCATCCGCGCGGACTGTCAAACCGGGGGCTCAGACGTCGAACCGGACTCCCTGCGCTAGCGGCATCTCACGACCCCAGTTGATCGTGTTCGTCTGACGCCGCATGTAAGCCTTCCACGAGTCCGAGCCCGACTCACGCCCGCCGCCGGTGTCCTTCTCGCCCCCGAATGCACCGCCGATCTCGGCCCCGGATGTCCCGACGTTGACGTTGGCGATCCCGCAGTCGCTCCCGAGATGGGACAGAAAGGTCTCGGCCTTGACCATGTTCGTCGTGAAGATCGACGAGGAAAGTCCCTGGGGCACGTCGTTGTGGATCGCGATCGCCTCCTCCAGCGATTCGACCTCGAAGATGTACAGGATCGGGGCAAAGGTCTCGTCCTTGACGATCTCCATCGTGGCGTTGGCCTTGACCAACGTGGGCTCGACGAAGAAGCCCTTGCGCTCGACTCGACCGCCGCCGACGATGACCTCGCCTCCCTGCTGCTTGATTTTTTCCATGGCGGTTGTCATTTCTTCCACGGCCCCACCGTCGATAAGCGGGCCCATGAGAGTGCCCTCGTCGAGCGGGTCGCCGATGGTGACGTTGGCGTACGCCTTCGCCAGCCGCGAGGTGAGCTCCCCCGCGATGTTCTTGTGGAGGATCAGACGGCGCGTGCTGGTGCAGCGCTGCCCGGCCGTGCCGACCGCCCCGAACAGCACGGCCCTCAAGGCCAGATCGAGATCGGCGTCGTCCATGACGACGACCGCGTTGTTGCCGCCGAGCTCGAGGATCGTCCTGCCGAGACGTTTTGCGACGACCTCCCCGATCCTCCGCCCCATGCGACACGAGCCCGTCGCCGAGATCAACGGCAGCCGGCGATCGTTGATCATGCGCTCGCCGACCTCGGACCCTCTTCCGATCACGAGATTGAAGACGCCCGGGATGTTGTTACGCTCCATGACGCGGTTGCAGATGTTCTGCACGGCGACCGCGGTGAGCGGGGTTTTCGACGAGGGCTTCCACACCATCGTGTCGCCGCACACCGCCGCGATCGCAGCGTTCCAGGACCATACGGCGACGGGGAAGTTAAACGCGGTGACGATGCCGATCGGCCCGAGCGGGTGCCACTGCTCGTACATGCGGTGGTAGGGCCGCTCGGAGTGCATCGTGAGCCCGTATAACTGGCGCGACAGACCGACGGCGAAATCACAGACGTCGATCATCTCCTGAACCTCGCCCAACCCCTCCGAGAGGATCTTGCCGGCCTCCAGCGAGACCAGCCGCCCAAGGGCGTCCTTGTTGGCGCGAAGTTCCTCGCCGAGTTGTCGGACGACCTCGCCACGGACCGGTGCCGGCGTCATCCGCCAGGACTCGAAGGCCCCGATGGCCCTGTCCATCACGGCCTCGTAGTCGTCGGCCGTGGCCTGGCGGACACTCGCGATGGAATCCGCGGTGGTCGGGTTGACGGAATCGAGCTCGGGACCCGCGGTGTCGATCCACCGTCCCGTGCACGCCCCGGCGTTGGTGGGGTTGACCCCCAGAGCTTCCAGGATCTTCTGCATCGCACCCTCCGAAGCGCGCGGCGCGTAGCGCAAGCGCGAAGGACGGCAGTCTAGCGAACGAACCGTGTTCCGTCACGGAATCGGGGGCGCTAGTCCTCCTCGCCAAAGCGGGTCACGACCCCCTGGCCGGCAATGGTCTGAGGTGGGAGCAGGTATCGAACCGAGGCCCCGGTGCGTTCGGCGAACTCCGGGTCGAGAGCGAGCTTGCCCTTGAGCGAGGCCGACGCGAGCACATCGAGACCGGATCGCGTTTCGACCAGCAGAACGGCCTCGATCCTCCGGCCCTTCCTGAGGATCTCGGCCGCACGGCTCGAGCCCGCCACGACCATCGCGGTGCTCAGCGCATCGGCATCGACACCGGCGTCGGCGATGACCGTCGCGGAGACGACGTCCGTGTCGGCCGGCCGGCCGGTCGTGAGGCTCAGGATGTGACCGAAGCTCTCACCGTTCTCGGTGAAAGTGTTCTCGTAGTTGCCCGCGGTCGCGATCGCACGGCTGGTCAGTTCAACGGTCGCCATGACCCCCTCGGGGACCGCGGGGTCGCGAATCCCCACGCGCCAGGCGTCGGCGTCGGGCGGCGTCTTCCACGCGTACATCCCCCCGCCGAGATCCAACAGACCCGCAACCGTTCCGCTCTGGGCAAACGCGCGGGCGGCGACGTCAATCGCATAGCCCTTGGCGATGCCCCCCAGATCGAGACGGACCCGCGGGTCGCGGAACCGAATCGCGCGCGCCACCTTGATGAGTTCGACTCTCTCCCACCCGACGTGCCGCAGCGTCTCGGCGATGGCGTCGGCCGCGGGGACCCGGGGTGCGTCGGTGCGGAAGCCCCACAGCTCGACGAGTGGTCCGACCGTGGGATCGAACGCCCCGTCCGTGCTCCGCGCGTACTCGAGCGCGATCTTGATGCAGCGATAGAGCTCCGGGTCTTCGATGACGTACGGCGCCACCGCCGCCTCGCGGTTGACCTCGTTGAGGGCGCTATCGTCCTTCCAGTTGCTCATCGAGCGGTCGACACGCTCGAAGGCGTCGCGAACGGCATCCAGAAACTCCTCGGCTCCCTTCTGGGTGCGGTGGTAGATCGTCGCGGAGGCGTACGTGCCCATGACCGTCCAGCCTCGTTCCTCGCGCACGGGTTGGACGCATGCGAAACAGGCCAGAACGATGCCGAGGGTCACACTTCGAATGCAGCGACCGGACATGGAGCTCCTTCCGGGGCGCGACCATTCTAGCGCGGACGGTCCGGCGCGGTTGTGACGCGGCGGGCCGGTGGGTTAGTGTTCGGATCCGAGGTCAATGATCATGAGCACGGCGAAGCGAGCGCCGCGGGGCGGCGGGACGATGGGCACCTTTGCCGGCGTGTTCACCCCGAGCATCGTCACCATCCTGGGCATCATTCTGTTTCTCCGTCTCGGGTACGTCGTCGGCGCGTCGGGACTGGGGCGGGCGCTCGCGATCATCGCGCTCGCCAACCTGATCTCGATCCTCACGAGCGTCTCGCTGTCGGCCATCGCGACGAATCTTCGCGTCAAGCGCGGCGGGGACTACTACCTCATCTCGCGAACCCTGGGGGTCGAGTACGGCGGCGCGCTCGGGATCGTCCTGTTTCTGGCGCAGTCGGTGTCGATCGCCTTTTACGCCATCGGGTTCGGCGAGGTCATCGCCACGGCCGTCGGCTCGGACGCCCCGCGTTTCCCGCAGATCGTCGCCGCCGTCGCCGTCGGAGCGTTGTTCTTTCTGGCGTGGCTGGGAGCGGACTGGGCGACGCGGTTCCAGTTCGTCGTCATGGGGGTGCTGTTCGTCTCGATCGCCGCGTTCTTCATCGGCGGCGCGATGGGGTGGGATGCCGATCTCGCGCGCGAGAATTGGGCCCCGGCGTCGGATCTCCCCTTCTGGGGTGTGTTTGCGATCTTCTTTCCGGCGGTCACCGGGTTCACCCAGGGCGTCAGCATGTCCGGGGAGCTCAGGGACCCGGGGAAAAGCCTCCCCCTCGGCACGTTCGCGGCCGTCGGTGTGTCGGCGGTCATCTACCTCGCGCTCGCGGTCGTCTTTGCGGGGACTCTGCCCCGTGACGTCCTGCTGACCGACTACCACGCGATGCGAGGGGTCGCGTTGGCTCCGTGGCTGGTCGGGGCGGGCGTGATCGCCGCGACGCTGTCGTCGGCGCTCGCCTCGTTCCTCGGCGCGCCCAGAATCCTTCAGTCGCTTGCCGCGGATCGTGTCTTTCCTGTCTTGAATCCCTTCGCCAAGGGCCACGGACCGGCCAATAACCCGCGCCGCGGTGTTTTGCTCTCGCTGGCGATCGCGTTTGGAACGATCGCTCTCGGCGAGCTGAACGTGATCGCTCCCGTCGTGTCGATGTTCTTTTTGATCTCGTACGGCCTGCTCAACTACGCGACCTACGTCGAGGCACGGTCCAAGAGCCCGTCCTTCCGACCCCGGTTCAAGTGGTTTCACGCGCGTCTTTCACTCGCCGGAGCCATCGGATGTCTCGGTGCCATGCTCGCGATCCATCCGGCAGCCGGCGCGGTCGCGGTCGCGCTTCTGTTCGGCCTGTACCAGTACGTCTCGCGGACCTCACGGGTCGAGCGCTGGGCGGACAGCGACCGCTCGCGGCGTGTCCAGCGGATTCGCGAGGACCTCCACGCGATCGCGCGGGGCCCCGATCATCCGAGATACTGGCGCCCGGTCGTCCTGGCGTTCTCCGACGATCCCGAGCGCCGCCAGCGACTCCTACGGTTCGCTTCCTGGCTGGAGGGCGAGGCCGGGTTCACGACGATCGTCCGGCTCGTCGACAGTGAGGGCCCCGCGATCCGTCGGATCCAGGAGGACAGCGAGAAGGAGCTGCAGTCGGAGATCGACAAGGGTCGGTTTCCCGCCTTTGCCCGGGCCATCGTCACCGCCGACCCCGATGCCTCGCTCCCCGTCGTCCTCCAGGCCCACGGCCTGGGTAAGGTCCGAGCCAACACCGTCCTGCTCAACTGGTTCGACGACACCGCCTATCCCGACCTCGCGGATCGTCAGGAGTACGGGCGGTGGCTGAGGGTCGGTTTGCGCTTTGGGTGCAACATCGTCGCGTTGTCGGCGCTGCCCACCGAGTTCGAGGCGATCGAGACCACGCGCGCCGGTGGGCGCCGGATCGACGTGTGGTATCGCGAGAACGCCACGGGCCGCTTGTCGCTGCTGCTGGCCTATCTGATGACACGGACAATCACCTGGGAGGAAGCGACCGTCCGCCTGCTGGTCCCCGTGTCGAAGGAGGCCGATCACGAGAAGATCCTCGAGGAGATCTCGACGATGCTCGACGGGGTCCGTATCGACGCCAAACCCGAGATCGTCGTCGATCCGGACCACGTCGCCGTGATCGAGCACTCCGCGAACTCCGCCGTGGTCTTTCTTCCCTTCCGTCTGGCGGATGCGGGGCCGGCGAGCGTCTTCGGCGGATCGCTCGAGGAGACGCTTGGCGCCCTCGGGATCACGGCGCTGGTCCTGGCGTCTCAGGACATCCAGCTGGACAGCGAGCCCGAGGCGGGCGAGTACGCCGAGCGCGCCGAGGCGGTGGACCTGGCGGAGAAGGCCCGCAAGCACGCGGCAAAGGCGGCGGCCGAAGCGGCCAAGGCCGTCGAGAGCGCGCAGAAGGGTCTCGAGGAGATCGAAAAGGGTCGGGTTTCGGGGGCCGCCGCCGAGGAGCTTGCCAGGATCGAAAAAGCCGCGAGGGCCGCCCAGGAGGAGGCCGAGCGGGCCAAGCGCCGAGCCGCCAGGGCGAAAGCCAAGGCCGAAACCGCCGAGGAAGAGGCCGAGTCGATTACCGGACAGCCGACGAAGACCGAGGACGAGGCGGAGTAGGACGCCACGATATATGCGGGGCGAACCGCATCGATCAATGCTCTTTTTGAGCGACGGCCGTGGTACTGCGGATGAGTGATCCGCGCACCTTCAAGAGTTGTTCCTTTTATTAGAAGATACTGCGGTGCACTCCCGAGGAAAGAAGATCTTCGAAACGACTTTCACCGCGCCGACGGCGTTTTCGGTCCTCCACCCGTACCCGGTGGCCCGCCGAGGCAGATTTGTGAATAATCTCCGGTGACCATGAAGAACATCGGCGCCAACCTGGGCTACGTCGATGAGCTGTACGCCCGCTATCTCGAGGACCCGGAATCGGTCAGCGAAGCGTGGCGTGAGTTCTTCGCCGACTATCGTCCGGGGCCCCGATCGCCCGCCCGCGAAAGCGTCCCGAGCGAAATCGCCCCGACCGCAGAGAAGTCGCCGGCCCCCGAATCGGAGGAAGAGAGCGGCGAGCCGCTGCGCGGCATCGCCGGGAAGATTGCCGAGAACATGGCGGCGAGCCTCGAGGTGCCCACCGCGACCTCGACCCGCTCGATCCCGGTCAAGCTGCTCGAGGAAAACCGCAAGCTCATCAACCAGCACCAGGAAACCGTGGGCGGCGGGAAGATCTCGTTCACGCACTTGATCGCGTGGGGCATCGTCCGCGCGATCGAGCTTCACCCCGGAATGAACGCGGGCTTCGCCGAGATAGACGGCGTGCCCCATCGTCTGCGACGGGATCGCCTCAACCTCGGTCTGGCCATCGACGTCGAGAAGAAGGGCGAACGGATCCTGCTCGTCCCCAACATCAAGGACGCGGGGCGGCTCGATTTTCCGTCGCTCGTCGCAGCCTACGACGATCTCGTCCTGCGCGCGCGACAGGGCAAGCTGACACTCGAGGACTACGAGGACACGACCGTCACCCTGACCAACCCCGGGATGATCGGGACGTCGATGTCGGTCCCCCGTCTGATGGTCGGCCAGGGCACGATCGTCGGCGTCGGCGCTATCGGATACCCCTCGGAGTTCAAGGGGATGGCGCCCGAGGTGATCACCGAGCTCGGTTTGTCGAAGACGATGACCGTCACCAGTACCTACGACCACCGCGTGATCCAGGGCGCCGAGTCGGGCGCGTTCCTGGCGTCGCTCGAGGAGATGTTCACCGGCGGACACGGCTTCTACCAGCGGATCTTCGAGGATCTCGACGTCCCGCACGAGCCGGTGGCGTGGTCGGGCGACCAGAACCCGCAGCTGTTCGGCTCCGCGGGAAACACCGAGGCGATCGAGAAGCAGGCGCGCGTGATGCAACTGATCCGAAGCTACCGGGTCCGGGGGCATCTGGTCGCCAACATCGATCCGCTCGGCGGCACTCCCGAGATGCACCCCGAGCTCGAGCTTTCGCACTACGGCCTGACGTTGTGGGATCTCGACCGCCGGTTCATCACCGGAGGTCTCGCGGGATATTCCGGGACGCAGACGCTTCGCGAGATTCTCGACACGGTGCGCGAGACGTACACGCGCCACGTCGGGGTCGAATTCATGCACATCCAGGAGCCGGACGTGCGTTCCTGGCTCCAGCAGCGGATGGAGGCCGCCCGCAACGCCGCCCCCCTCGAACGGGACGACCAGCACCGTATCCTCGGCAAACTCAACGCGGCCGAGGCCTTCGAGAAGTTTCTCCACGCGACCTACGTCGGTCACAAGCGGTTCTCGCTCGAGGGCGCCGAGTCAGTGATCCCGATGCTCGACGCGTTGTTCAACGAGGCATCGGATCACGGCGTCGGCGAGTGCGTCATCGGTATGGCGCACCGGGGGCGTCTCAACGTCCTGGCGAACATCATCGGCAAGTCCCACGAGCAGATCTTCCGGGAGTTCGAGGGCGACATCGACCCGTCCACGATGCACGGCTCGGGCGACGTCAAGTACCACCTCGGTGCCGCCGGGAAGCACGTCACTCCGAACGGCCGAACCGTGGAGCTCGCGGTCGCCTCGAACCCGAGTCATCTCGAGGCGGTCGACCCCGTGGTCGAGGGAATGATCCGCGCGATTCAGGATCGTTCGGGGGACACCGCGCGCGAGCGCTCGATGCCGGTCCTGATCCATGGCGATGCCGCGATGTCCGGCCAGGGCGTGGTCGCCGAGACCCTCAACTGCTCGCAGCTCAAGGGGTATCGAACGGGCGGCACGGTCCACATCGCCATCAACAACCAGATCGGCTTCACGACCGGTCCGGCGGAGGCGCGATCGTCGCGGTACGCCACCGATGTCGCCAAGACCGTTCAGGCCCCGATCTTCCACGTCAACGGCGACCATCCCGAAGCCGCCGTTCGGGTCATCCGTATGGCCGTTGCCTTCCGGCAAACGTTCAAGCGGGACGTCGTGGTCGACCTCGTCTGTTACCGGCGATGGGGCCACAACGAATCCGACGACCCGTCGTTCACTCATCCCCTGCTCTACGCGAAGATCGAGAAGCATCGCTCGGTCCGCAAGCTCTACACGGAGGAGCTGCTTCGACGCGGCGACCTCGACCCCGAAACGGCCGAGAAGGCGCTGGAGGACTTCAGGAGCCGGCTCGAGCAGGCCTTCAAGGACGCGCGTGCTGTTCAGGAACAGAGCCACATCCCCCCGCCCGATGTCGATGCGCGCGAGCTCGCCCGGGACGAGACCGTGGAGACGGCCGTCGAGCGGCCCACCCTCGACACCGTGATCGAGGGCATCGGTCGCACCCCGAGCGGCTTCGACCCGCACCCCAAGCTCGCCCGCCAGCTCGCGCGGCGCGTCGAGCGATACGAAAACGGCAAGATCGACTGGGCGCTCGGCGAGGCGCTGGCATTCGGGACGTTGGTGCTCGAGGGCACCGCGGTCCGGCTCAGCGGCGAGGACAGCGCCCGCGGGACGTTCAGCCAACGTCACGCGGTGCTCTACGACCACGTCGCAGGGCTGCCCCTCGTTCCGCTGGCCCTCCTGAAGGAAGACCAGGGACCGTTCATGGTCTTCGACTCTCATCTGTCCGAGTTCGCGGTTCTCGGATTCGAGTACGGCTACAGCGTCGAGTATCCGGGCGCCCTGGTGTTGTGGGAGGCTCAGTTCGGCGACTTCGCCAACGGTGCGCAGGTGATGATCGACCAGTTCATCGTGAGCGCCGAGGACAAATGGGGACAGACGAGCTCCGTGGTCATGCTGCTACCGCACGGCTACGAGGGGCAGGGTCCGGAACACTCGAGCGCGCGGCTCGAACGCTTCCTCCAGCTCGCGGCGCGCGGCAACATCCAGGTCACCTACCCCAGCACGCCCGTGCAGTACTTCCATCTGCTCCGACGCCAGGTCCGGCAATCCGAGCGCAAGCCGCTCATCGTCCTGACGCCGAAGAGCCTGTTGCGACACCCCGAGGCGGTCTCGGGCATCGAGGCCTTTACGACCGGCGGGTTCGAGACCGTGATCGACGATGTCGGGGTGTCCGCCGGCGACGTCCGACGGGTCGTTCTGTGTAGCGGAAAAGTCTACTACGACCTGCTGGCCCATCGGAAAGAGAACAGGATCGACGACGTCGCGCTTGTTCGTATCGAGCAGTTCTACCCCTTCCCGGGTCGTGCGCTGACGGAGGTGCTCGGCGGCTACGACGCGGTCCGGGACTTCGTGTGGGTCCAGGAAGAGCCGCGCAACATGGGCGCCTGGATGTTCATCGAAGAGCGGATCCGCGAGGCGTTGGCGAAGGGCCGGACCGTGAGATACGTCGGGCGGCCGCGGAGCGCGAGCACGGCTACCGGATCCTACAAACGGCACGTCGCCCAGCAGGCCGCGTTGGTCGCCGCGGCCATGGGAGCGTCCGAGGACGCGAGCGCCCGCCCCGTCACGACGACCGATTCCGAAACCCGGTCTTGACGCGGTGCCTCCCCGGGTCGTCATCGTCGGCGCGGGGTTCGGAGGTTTGAACGCGGCGCGGGCGTTGCGTCGGGCCGCGGTGAACATCACCCTCGTCGACCGCAACAACTACCACCTCTTCCAGCCGCTCCTCTACCAGGTCGCGACGGCCGGTCTCACGCCGAACGAGATCGCCTACCCGACGCGCGTCATTTTTCGCAACCAGGACAACGTCGACGTCTGCATGACCGAGGTCGTCGGGGTCGATCTCGACGGACGCAGGCTAAGGACCGGCGACGGCGAGATTCCGTACGACTACCTGGTCCTGGCGATGGGCGTCAGAACGGATTTCTTCGGGATCGACGGTGTCGCGGAGCACGGGCTCGCCCTCAAGGACGTGGACGACGCCGTCACCATCCGCAATCACGTTCTGAACGCGCTCGAGCGCGCGGCGCTCGAGACCGACGAGGCGCGTCGCCGCCAGTGGCTCACGATCGTCGTGGTCGGAGGCGGACCGACGGGTGTCGAGATGGCCGGGGCGCTCGCGGAACTGATCCGCATCGCCCTCAAGAAAGACTACCGCTGGCTGCAACCCTCCGAGGTGCGCATTCTGCTGTTGGAAGCGGCTCCCCGTATCCTGCCCGGCATGCCCGAGGACCTCGCCGCCGATGCGGTGAAACGCCTCCGGCGCAAACACGTCGACGTCCGGCTCGATTGCCGGGTCGACGGCTATGACGGCGAGCGTGTTCGTGTCGCCGGGGGTGAACCGATCCGCGCGCGTATTCTGATCTGGTCGGCAGGCGTGCGCTCAACCGACCTCGCGGCGGAGATCGGCGTGCCCGCCTCAAAGCAGGGACGACTGATTGTCGAGCCGACCCTCGCCCTGCCCGGGCACCCCGAGGTCTTCGTGGTCGGTGACGCCACCTACATGGAAAACGAGGGCGAGCCTCTTCCGATGATGGCCCCCGTGGCGATCCAGATGGGACGGACGGCCGGAGAGAACATCAAGCGCGCGGTCGAGGGCCGCGAGCAGGTTGCCTTCCGGTACAAGAACCCGGGCTCGCTCGCGACCATTGGACGCAACGCCGCCGTCGCCTACATTGGTGGATTCAAGTTCCGTGGGTTTCCGGCGTGGGTGGTCTGGCTGGTGGTCCACCTGATGCAGCTGGTCGGCTTTCGCAACCGTCTCGTCGTCCTGATCAACTGGGCCTGGGACTACTTCCTCTACGAGCGTGCCGTCCGCCTGATCACACGCGAGTAAGGGGGACATGCCTTTGTTGGCCGTTTGGTGCCAAACCTCCTGGAGGTTCTTGCGGTATGAC
>JBFJTV010000003.1:0-23168 GCA_041625075.1 Candidatus Polarisedimenticolaceae bacterium
GCCATGGCCATCAGATTCAGAAAGAGCAGCGGGTATAGAAGCGAAACGGCAGGAGCCAGTTTCCGATCGACCATGACCAGAAGCCACATCGTGAAGAAGACGGCTACCGGTACGGCCGATAGTAAGAGATGGTCCCCACCCGTAGCCGCACGATACGCGAGATTCAGCACCGGCAGCCCGACGGCAACCGCGATCAGCAGAAAGAGGGCCAGGAGGCGAAAAGGCCGCTTGTCGAGCGCAGCGTAGAGACTCCTCACGATTCCGCTGAACGCGTTACGGTAGCCCCGGTACATCCGGCAGTCAACGTACTCCGCAGCGTCCAGGAACAGCGTCTTGAATCCCGCCGCCTTCATGTTCCTGGCCATGAAGATGTCGTCGACGACGCAGTCCTTGACCTTTTCGAATCCCCCGATCGACCGCAAAGCATCGGCGCGGCTGATGACGAACTGGCCAATGGCAAAGGAGATGCTCGGCCTGCGGGTCCTGGGGATCAGCCAGACGGGGAGAAACAACGCGGTAGCGACGAAGATCCCCGGCACGATGACCGCTTCTCCGAACGAACCGATCCTCTGTCTCGGGTAGGCGGACATAAAAGCGGCGTCGTGGTCCATCATGTTGGTGACGGCCCAGGAGACGCTGTTCGGCTTGTGGACTGTGTCGGCGTCGGTGAACAACAGGTACTCGCCGTCCGCCTTCTCGGACAGCTGCTGGCAGGCATAAGGTTTTCCGAGCCACCCCTTGGGAAGACGTTTCCCCGAAAGAGCACTCAACTTCGAGTGCGTTCGCGCATAGCTGTCGAGGATCTCGCGCGTCCGGTCGGTGGAGTTGTCGTCGAGGACGAGGATCTCGTAGTCGCCGTAGTCCTGATCCAACAGCGAATCGAGACAAGGCCCAAGGTCGTCTTGCTCGTTGCGCGCCGGGACCAGCACCGAAACCTTTGGCGAGCTGATCCTCCGCGGTCGGTGGGTCAGACGTCTGAAGGCGATGCGGTTGGTGAGCGACAGCGAGAGGAAGCCCAGACAGAGGGCGGTGACACCGGCAAGGTAGATCTCGAGCAGATGTTCGCCCATAGAAGCCACCGACGCCCAGGATTCTGCCACAGGTGCTGCCGGGAAAGCCCAAAAAACGAGAGTGTCCCAGGTCGGGGTATGATTCCCGCTTCCGTGGGATCGACAGGAGGGGAGTGATGGCGAGTTGGAAGGCCATGGTCGGCGCCGCGCTGTTCGCGCTAGCGACGCCCGGCGTTGCGGGAATCGATCCCGAGCTTCTTGCCGGATTGAAGGCGCGTTCGATCGGGCCGGCCGGAATGAGCGGCCGGATCGCCTCGATCGAGGCGGTCGAGTCGAACCCCGACATCATCTACGTGGGCACCGCGACCGGCGGCGTGTGGAAGTCGATCAACGCGGGGCTCAACTGGAAACCGCTCTTCGACGACCAACCCGTCGCCGCGACCGGCGCGGTCGCCATCTTCCAACCCAACCCGGACCTCGTGTGGGTCGGGACGGGGGAGGGAAACCCGCGAAACAGCGCGTCGGTCGGGAACGGCATCTACCGCTCGCTCGACGCCGGCGAGACCTGGACCCACGTCGGTCTCGAAGAGACCGAGCGCATCCATCGCATCGTGCTCCACCCGACCGATCCCGACGTCGCCTGGGTCGCGGCGCTCGGCCGGGCTTGGGGCGAGAACGAACAGCGCGGAGTCTTCAAGACCGTGGACGGCGGCAAGACCTGGAACAAGGTGCTTTACGTCGACGAGCGCACCGGAGCGAGCGATCTCGTCATCGATCCCTCGAACCCCAACAAGCTGATCGCGGCGATGTGGGATTATCGGCGCTGGCCGTGGTTTTTCCGTTCGGGCGGGCCGGGTTCGGGTCTGTACGTCACCGTGGACGGTGGCGAGACGTGGGACCGCCTCGGGCCCGACGACGGCTTGCCCGCCGGAGACCTCGGTCGCATCGGCGTCGCGTTCTGCCGGAACTTCCCCGAGACGGTCTACGCGATCGTCGAGGCCGAGGCCAGCCAGATGCTGCGCTCGAACGACGGCGGCGCGACCTGGACCGCGGTCAACGAGGAGGCCGACGCCGTCCCGCGCCCCTTCTACTTCGCCGACATTCGCGTCGATCCCGGGTGGCCCAACCGCGTCTACAGCCTGTGGTCGCTCCTGAGCGCGTCAGACGACGGCGGCAAAAGCTTCGACGTCATCGCACCCTTCCAGACTGTGCATCCGGACTTTCACGCCATGTGGATCAACCCGTCGGACCCGACCCACCTGATTGTCGGTAACGACGGCGGCATCGTGATCAGTCGCGATCGGGGAGAGACTTGGAGCTTTGTCGCCAACCTCCCGCTCGCGCAGTTCTATCACATTGCCGTCGACGACGACGTGCCCTACCACGTCTACGGCGGGATGCAGGACAACGGCTCGTGGCGCGGTCCGAGCGCGGTCTGGGAGAACGGCGGGATCCGGAATCACCACTGGGACGAGGTCGATTTCGGCGACGGGTTCGACACGCGACCCGACCCCGCCGATTCGATGCGCGGCTACTCGATGAGTCAGGAAGGCTATCTGCGTCGCTGGGACAACCGCACCGGTGAGAAGAAGGACATTCGACCCGCGGGGCCGGATGGCACCGATCTCCGCTTCAATTGGAACGCCGCTTTCGCGATCGACCCTTTTGACACCGACACCATTTACTACGGCAGCCAGTTCGTCCACCGCTCGCCCGACCGCGGCGACACCTGGAAGATCATCAGCGAGGACCTCACCACGAACAATCCGGAGTGGCAGAAGCAGGCCGAGAGCGGAGGTCTCACGCCCGACGTTACCGGCGCCGAGAACTTTACGTCGATCATCGCCATCGCCCCGAGCCCCGTCGAGCGCGGGGTGCTGTGGGTCGGGACCGATGACGGCCGGCTGTGGATCAAGAGGGGAGGCGACGATTGGAAGGGCCTCGAAGGAAAGCTCAAGGGCGTCCCCGACAACACCTGGATCCCGCACATCGAGCCCTCGCGGTTCGACGCCGCGACCGCGTTTGTCGTACTCGACAACCACCGTCGTTCCGACTGGACCCCCTACGTCTACAAGACGACCGACTACGGCAAGACGTGGTCACGTTTCGACACCGGCGACATCCGCGGCTACGCGCTTTCGATCGTGCAGGACGCAGTCGATGCAGATCTGCTCTTTCTCGGTACCGAGTTTGGTCTGTGGGTGACGGTCGATGGTGGCAAGCAGTGGTTCCAGTGGACGCACGGAATCCCAACGGTGTCGGCGATGGATCTCGCGATCCAGACTTGGGAGAACGACCTCGTCATCGGAACCCACGGCCGTGCGGCCTACATTCTCGACGACATCGGCCCGTTGCGCGGGCTCGATGGTGACACCCTCGGGAAGCCTCTCACGCTGTTCGACGTCCCCGACGCCCAGCAGCACCGCGTCAAGCAGACCGGTGCGTCGCGTTTTCCGGGGAGCGGGGAGTTCCGTGGCGCCAACCCGCCGTACGGCGCGCTGATCACCTTTGCGCTCGGAGACGCGGAGCTTCCCACCGCCGAGGAACTCGAGCGCCGCCAGGAGATCGAGAACAACCGCAAGTCGTCCGGTGCCGGTGGCAACGGAAACGGCGAGGCCGATGACGACCTTCCCAAGATCACGATCCGCATCAGCGACGCCGACGGCGAGGTCATCCGCGAGTTCGAAAGACCCGTCCATCGCGGCGTCAACCGGGTGAGCTGGAACCTGCGACGCGACGCGTTCAAGGACCCTCCACGGGAGCGCCCGTGGTGGCGGACCGACCCGGCGGGTCCCGAGATCCTCCCCGGGAGCTACGAGGTCGAGCTGCAGTACGGGGAGCACAAGGCGACGCGTCCGGTCGAGGTCCTTCCCGACCCGCGGTTCGAGATCGCGCAGGCCGGCCGCGAGGCCAAGTGGGCCGCGATTCTCGAATCGGGTGCGCTCCAGGAAGCGATCGCCGAGGCCGTGACGCGGATCGTCTCAACCCGATCCGATCTGGACGTCGTCCTGCAGAAGCGACGGAAAGAGCTGGAGGACGCCGGGGATGAAGACATCGCCGTGACCGACGAAGAGCAGGAAGACGCAATGGTCGAATCCGCGAACGCGCTACGCGACCGTCTGACCGAGATCGAAAAGAAGCTCTGGGTGCCGCCGAAGACGCCGGGCATCGTCGCCGAAAAGGACGCCCTGTCCAAGGTCGGCTACGCGATGCGGTCGCTCATGAGCTCGTGGGACGCACCCACACCGGCGCAGCTCGACTATCTGAGCCAGGCAAGGGCCCTGCTGGACGAGGTGATCACCGAGCTCAACGAGGTGTTCGCGACTGACGTCGCCGAGTTCAGGGCCAACGTCGCGGGCGAGGGGATCGGGCTCTTTCCCGAGGAAGAACCGCTAGCGATCGACTGACGGTCCGCGATTTGCCGCTACATCGACTCGATTCGGATCGAACCGCCGGACGTCCGCAGCTTGAGGATCGATCCGCCCGATCCCAATGCTCCTTTGAGAGAGTTCTTGGAGATGTTGCCGACCACGGTGACCGGAAGGTCCGACTTGACGCTGCCGCCCGAGCAGTGCGCGTCGAGATCGAGATTGGCGGTCTCGTCGAGCTTGACGCGGATCCCGCCGCCCGACGTCTCGAGCGAGCCGCCGCTCTGGTTCCCCCGGGCAAAGGCGACAGTCAAAGACCCGCCGGAGGTCTGCGCATCCACCGAACCGCCGGCCTCGACGATCGAGATCGACCCGCCCGAGGTCGAGACCTTGGCGTCGCCGTCGATCGTGTCGACGCTGATCGAGCCGCCCGAGGTGCTGGCGTTCAGCGGGCCCTCGAGATCGTTGACACGGATGCTCCCGCCGGAAGTCCGCAGCTTGGCCTCGCCACGCGTCTGGCGCGCGGTGACCGATCCGCCCGACGTGCGGATGTCGAGCTGGGTATCGTGCGGCACCTCGATCTCATAGGCGAGCGAAAGACCGCGATTCCAGCCGCCCTTCTTGATTCGCTCCATCGCGACCCTGGCCGTCTCGGGCCCATCCTCGAAGTTGAAGGTCACGAGCGACTCGAGGTCGTCGCGTTTGGACGTGATCACCACGCTGACGTCCGAACGGGAAGAGCCGGTGATCGTCACGCCGCCGCCCCCGGAATCCAGCACGAACAGACCCCCGGGTCCGAGCTTCAGCGTCTTCTCGATCCGCGTATCGGCAAGCGTCGGAAGACCGGAGACCAGCGCCACAGCGACCAACGTCACCAACACGGCCCGACCGCAGTTTCTCTTCATCTTCGCCTCCCGGGAGATTCTCGACTCACTCTATGACAAACGGACGCTTCCCGGGAACGGTTTCACTTTTTTTCGTCGATGGCGGTGACCAGGACGATCAGGGCCTCGTCACCGCCGTTGAGCTTGGAGGTTCCGACCACGACGGTCTCTCCGGGAGTGATGTAGAACGAGGTTCCGATGAGCTCGTTGTTGTTGCGCTTGCCCTCCCGGTCCCATTTCGACAGGAGACTGAAACCCTCGACGTGCATCGGATTGTCCGGATCGCGATGACCCCGGAAACGCAGTTGGATGATGTAGTCCTCGAGCTCGGCCGAGCCCCGTTGCGAGGTCTTGATCAGCGTCGAGTCGATCAGCCGGTAGCCCGCCCAGCTATCGGGAAAGAACTCACGCAGGTCGTCGAGCGCCGCCTTTGCCCTGTTCGGGAGCGCGAGCTTCACGGACTCCTGTGTCGTCCCGATGAGATGGATCTGAAAGAGCTGGTCCCGAGGCGGAGCGTCGTAACGCTCGAGGATCGCGGCGATCCTCTCGTGGCTGGCGGGATCGACGAAGATCCTGAGGTAGCCGATCGGATTACGCTCCCCTCCACCGCTTTGCGGTACGCCTTCTTGCTTGATGTAAACGCGGTGTTGGTCGAGATCGAAGATCTCGGGGAACTTCTCCTCGATCAAGAGCTTTGCGTACCGCAGATCGAGATAGAAAATCGGATAGACGCGCTCGACGTAGTCGTCCTCCTGGGCGAGCGCCGGGGTCATCGGTGTCAACAAGAAGACGAGGATCAGGCAACGGGTGACGGCCTTGGCGATCATGACGGTCTCCTTCGACAAATCGTCCTGCAAATCAACTCCTGAACTCGGGGTCGAGGACCCAGATGATCTGAGTCCCGTTCGACGTCGTGAACCGGATCTGACGCGAGGCACGCTCCGCTTCCGCAGCCACTGCGGCCGGTTCCTCGGACGGCGTGGGCTCGATCGTCATCGCGACGATCGGAGTCTTCTCACGAACCGCGGCGGATTCGAATCGCTCGCCAACAGGCTCGACTGCGGGAGTGGGGTGGGGATCGACCGCCGGCTTCGCCTGGACGACCTCCTCGGTCGGTCGCGGGGGCACCTCACCGTCGCGAAGCAGCACCCAGCCGAGCGCGATCACGACGGCGATCGAGGCGAGGGCGAGCGCGGGTCTCCACGCGATGACGGGCCGCCCGGCACGCGCGCTCTCCGCCTCGCGCAGCACGCTCTGGCGCATCCGGCGGATCTCGTCCCGGGTGAGATCCGAGCCGTCACCGGCCGGATCGCCTTCGTGCAGGCGGCGTTTCAGCTCGGCGTCCGTCGAGCTCGGTTGCTTACCTTTCATCGTCCCCCTCCTGCATGGGGTCAGAGCTTGAATCATGCGCCACGTCTGGCACCGAATCATGCACGCCCGTACCAAGGATCGTCCTGAGATCGCGGCGCGCGGCGTGGAGGTGCCAGCGCACGGTGGCCCGGCTCAGCCCGAGCAGACCGGCGACCTCATGGGTCTCGAGCTCTTCGAGCTCGTGGAGCACCACGACCGCGCGTCGTCTCGGCGTCAAACGGGCGAGTGCCGCCTCGACGCTGAGTCGCGCGACGACATTCGACTCCGGTGTCGCGGGCCCATGAGACACTTCGGGCTGTTCGTAGTGCGCACGGCGCACCCGCAACCGCCGCTGCCGGTCCCGGCACAGATTGACCAGGGTGCGAACCAGCCACGCCTCCGCGCCGCTCTCCGATTCGGGAATCGAGCCCGCGCGGCGGGCCAATCGCAGAAAGCAGTCCTGCACGAGATCCCTCGCCTCTTCGGGGTCGCGAGAGAGCCGTCGCGCAAGCCGGTACAGCCGGGTGTGGTAGGTGTCGAACAGCTGACCCAACCGCTCGGTCGGCACGCAGCCCTCCGCGGTTCCCACGACGTCGACGATGGTCATCGTCCGTTCCACACCCGAGCATACGCGCGAGGAGGCCCCGGCGTTGGGTCGTGGGGATCAGGTCTTCGAGGCGGGGGCGGAGCGGTCCGGGGCGGAGCGGTAGGCCCGCCGGGCACGCTTGAACAGCTTCCTCGGCGGCTCGGTCTTGAGATAGGCCTCGAGCGCGGGCCGCAGCCGTCCGATCAGCACGGGGTGGATCTCGTGAAGCTGCTCGATCACGGTGAGGGCCGCCTTCTGGTCTTCGACGTCACCGTGAAGCAACAGCGACGCGGTCATGTTGAATAGCGCGCTGACTTGCATCACCCGATTGGTCGCGACGCCCTCACGGTTGAAGGTCTCGATGAGCGGGTCGAGAAGCTCGCGGTTGGTGCTGTTGATGAGTTGGGACGCGGCCCAGTATCGCGCGGCGTCGTCACCGTGCTCGAGCATCGCCGCCAGAACCGAGTCGCGGTTTCCGCCGCGCCAGACTCGCTGGTACCGAAGCTCGGCGTCGGTTTCCGGCAGCTCGAGCGCGAGTCGGCGATCCTCTCCCGTCGCCGTGCCGTCGGGGAGATCCACCTCGACGAGCCACGTCGCACGCAAATCCTCGACGAGCTGCTCGAGCGACGCCCCCAGTGCCTCGAAGCCGGCGCGCGAGAAGACCCTCGCACCCGACTCGACCGCGAGACGCTCGAACACGCCGGCCGTGCCACGATCGTCCGCGTCGCCGACCCGGTAGATGTAGATCGGGATCCCGGCGACGCGCGACGTCTCGAGCGTCTCCGCCAGCGACGACTTGCTCACCCTGGGCACGTGACCGCCGCCGCCGCCCCTACGACGAAGCGAGTCGCGGTCGCTGACGCCCTTCTTCTGGCTCGGATCGGCGTCGCCAGCGGCGGCACCCCGAGAGCCCTGTGGGGTGGCGAACGAGCGCACGGGTTGGCAGTATTCCTCGCCGTCGCTGATCACGAACAACACGCGGTGCCCCGGCCGCGACTGCAGATTGGCGAGCGACATCCCGATCGAATCCACCAGACAGGTGTAGGGGACCGATTCGGCCATGCTCGACAGCGACTCGTGGAGCACCGCGCGGTCCGAGGTGAACGGTGCGAGCCGGTGGTAGACGCCCGCGAACTCGGCAAGGGCGATCTCCGCACCGGACCCGGTGTTGTCAAGAACGAAGTGCAAGGCCTCTTCGAGTTCGGCCCGGTTGGCGTGGACGCTGGGGCTGACGTCCACCAGCACGTCGAGCGACACGCGCGGCCCGTCGTCGTCGAAGAGCTTGCGGGCACGCGCGATGCTGCACGTCGATTCTCCATAGTTGCACGACCACGCGGCGGCGGGGAGACGCAGGGGGTCCTTCTCCGAGTTCACGACGACGGGAACCGTCAGCGTCGCCTGGACCACACGCTCCGGCTCGGGAAACGCCAGCGTCGCGACGGCGTGCTGGCCTGCCGGATTTCCGGCCGCGTCGAGAGCGCGTACGCGGATCGTCCGTCCCTGAAACGAGGTTCCGGCATCGAACTCACACGTGAAGGGAGGCGCGGTCACGGCGCAGATCGGTTGCGGGTAGCGATCCAGGTAGAAACGGACTTCCGTGATCTCCCGTTCGGGAGCGACCTCCACCTCGATCGTCGTCGGTCCGTAGAGGATCTGGTCCTGTCGCGGCTCGTCGATCCGAACCGTCCCCGCAATCACGGTGGAAAAGGCGACCCAGAGAAGGAGAGGCGCGTACCTCATGCGCCCTGAACGATATACAGATCCCCGCCAAGCCCCTCGACGGGTTCGTACAGGTCGGGCGCCGTCGTCACGATCCACCCGTCAGGCGGGCACGCAGCCATTCACCGATGTCGCGGATCTCGTCCGGGTGGACCTGGTGACCCATCTCGTACGTCTTCCACACGGCGTCGTAACCGGCCTCGACCAGCCATCGATGCGACGTCTCGCCACGCTTGACCGGAACCATCGGGTCGAACGTGCCGTGCGCCTGGAAGATCGGGGTCTTCGCGTTGGCGTCGGTGCGCTCGTCCTCGAGACGGTCCTCGAAGACGAGATAGCACGACAGCGCCATGATTCCGGCAAAGGTCTCCGGGTAGCGCAGTCCAACGTGAAGCGCGATCGCGCCGCCCTGCGAGAAACCCGCCATCACGATGCGCTCGGTCTTGACCCCGCGCTCGTTCTCGCGCGCGATCAGCGCCCGGACCTGCGCGGCCGACTCGTCGATCCCGGCCTTGTCGTGGTCTCGTCGAAGGTCGAGGCTGGCGATGTCGTACCACGCGGGCATGACCATGCCCATGTTGATCGTCACCGCGCGCCTCGGGGCGTGGGGGAAAACGAATCTCACCCCGAGGTCGTCGACGCCGAGATGGGGGACGATCGGCTCGAAGTCGTGACCGTCCGCGCCCAGGCCGTGCAACCAGATGACGGCGCTTCGCGCCGGCGCGCTCGGCTCGATCTCGACACAGGAAAGGATTTCGGCACTCACGGCGGCAAAGGCTAGCACACGGATAGCCGCGATCCCCCGGTCAGATTTGCCTCGCCCGCGATTGGGCGTATTCTTGATGCCGTAACCCTTCTCGCGGCTCAGACGGTCGAGGGTGAAGCCTTGACGCGCAAAGGTTGTTTAGTTCTGCTGGTTTTCGCGCTCTACGGGAGCGCGGTTGCCGGTCCCGCGACCAAGGGCTCCTGGTTTCAGGTCGAAACCGAGCACTTCACCCTCTACAGCAACGTCGACAAGGAACGCTCCGCAAGCATGGCGGTGCAGCTCGAGCGTCTTCGGACGGTGCTGGCGACCATATCGCCCGAGCTCGATCTCGTTGCGCCACGCCCGAGCTACATCTACGTCTTTCGCGACAACCCTTCGTTCCGAAGCTATGCCCGCGGCAAGACGACCGCCCACAAGGTCGGGGGTCTGTTCTTCTCTCGTCGCGAGGGCGACTACGTCATGGTGGACGCGAGCTCCGAGCTCGACCCGTTTGGCGTGATCTACCACGAGTATCTCCACCAGGTCATGACAGACAATTTTCCCAGGGCGCCGCTGTGGATCAACGAGGGCATCGCGGAGTACTTCAGCTCGTTCTGGAGCAACGGGTTCTACGCCGAGGTCGGCTTGCCCATCGAGGACTACGTCCGGTACTTGCGGACGGGCCGGATGATGCCGTTCGACTCGCTTCTCGCGGTCGACTCGCAGTCGTGGACCTACCAGACACCCGAGTGGAAGAAGTCGTTTCACGCACAGTCCTGGGCGATGGTTCACTTTCTTATCCACGGCGGCGAAAGCGACCCTCTCGGGGAGTACGCCCGCGCCATGAAGGCCGGAGAGCCTCCCCAGGCGGCGCTCGAAAGCTTGATCGAGGCCTCCGCGCCCGAGCTTGCAACGACCATCAAGGACTACCTCGCGCGGGACGAGCTTCCGCACTCGACCATCGAGCTCGAGCGTCGCCTGGACGCCCCCGATCTCGACGTCAATCGCCTCACGGAAGAGGACGTACTGTGCGCGCTCGGCCGTTTGATGTTCCTGGGAGATGACAAGAGCGCCGTGAGAGCGGAGAAACACTTTACCCGCGCGCTCAAGATCAACCCCGATCACGCGGCGAGCCACGCGGCCCTCGGTGAGCTGCGCAGCGTTCAGGGTCGGTTCGACGAGGCCGACGCGCTTTTCCGGAAATCGATCGAGCTCGACGGCGACGACCACTGGGTCCACTATCTTCGAGGGCGCAACGCCATCCACAAGCTGCAGGTCCGCGCCAAAGGCGCAATCGAGCGCTCTCCAGAGATTCTCGAGGACGTGCTCGAGGCGCGAGAGTCTTTCGAGCGAAGCACGGAGCTGAGTCCAGGGTTCGCAGAGTCCTGGGTGGGGCTCGGGTACACCTTCCTCTTCGAGCAACCGGTGCCGGATCTGGGAGTCGACGCCCTCGAACGGGCACGTAGCGAGCTCCCGTCGAGAGGGGATGTCGTGTACTACCAAGTGCTCGCGTTGCTCCAGCGCGGCGAGCGGGCCCAGGCCTACACGTTGCTCGACGAGAGCTTCGGAAGCAACGGCCGGGATGAGTGGCTGACGCGGGCCGAGCAGGCCATCGTCGCCGAGAACGTCAAGGCCGCCCAGACGATGGCGCAACGCGGCGAGCCCGCCGCCGGGGTCGTGCTGCTGCGGCGGGCGGCGCAGGCCGTTCGGGATCCGGGCCTGCGGATCGAGCTCCAGATGCAGATCCAGAAGCTCGACGGACAGCCCTCGAAGTAGTTGCTTTGCCAATCAAGGCCAGACCCCGTCGCTAATCTCCGACAGCGAAGTCTTGGGTTACGTTGACCTCGGCGCCTGTCCTCGCGTTGCGAAAGACGCCGTCGAGACGGTACCGCCCCGGCTCGGCTTCGAGCCAGCCGCGGATCGACAGTTGCGCTGCGTCGCGTCCCTCGGTTTCGGCGGCGGGGTAGGCGTGCTGGAAGAAGTGGAACGAGTCCGCGATGTACTGTCCACGCTCGTCGACCAGCCGCATGTGCAGCGTCAGGTCGGCCAACATCCGTTCGCCGACCCGCCTGTGCCCGAGCGCGGCCTGTGGCACCACGATCCGAAAGGGAAGAAAGTCACCGGCCCTTTCTTCGAGGGGCACCGGGGCTCCCATCTTGATCGATCCGTGGTTTGTGCTCGAGAGGAACCGCTCGAGCTCCTGGTTACGGGCCGTGACGAGAGAGACGGATTTGTCGGAGGTCGAAAGCGACAGTTCCTTGAGCGCTCGCGAGTCGAGCACCACGTCCGTATAGAAACCGACGACGTAGCGGCCGCGTTCGATCTCGCGAAGTCGATCCAACGCCCGACCGAGGTCCGGGTCGGTCACGAGAGCTCCGGCGGTCGTGTCCGCCATCCGCTGGAGATAGGTCCACGGCTTCGAATAGCTCACCGCCATGGGATCCGAACCTCGCATGAAGCCACGGCTACCCGCGCCACCGCCACCTGTCGGAGGTTTCGATGCGTCAACGAAGTGCAGGGTCACCGCCTCCTGGACGCCGTACTGGACGAGCCGGTCGAAGCCCATCGCGACCTCCCTGGTGCGCGACAGACCCTGCTCGACCTTGTCGACTTGATGCGCGCCGAACCTGTCGGTGTAGGCGGCGAGGATGACGTCATCGGCCTCGAGGGCGACACCGTGCGTCAGCGCCACGACCGTCGTGCGCCCACGCACCGAGGACGCAAACCCGACGGCACTCGCGAGCGCGTTCAAAAACCCCGCGGCCCGACTGGTGAGCTCGCTGCTGTAGGACGATGCCACCCCGATCACGCAGCTCTCGTCCGCGATCGGCGTCGAGGGGGTCCAGTCTTCGGTTTCGTCGGTACCGAGCCATAACGGCGCGTCAGGAACGTACACGCACATGTCCAGACGCGTCTTCAGATTGCGGACGCGTTGACGCGTCCGGCTCGCCGAAGCGCCCGCTCGCTCCATCACCTTCTGGATCGTGTGCGAGAGTGCCTCTCGGTCGGCGGTGAACGGCAGATCGAGGCTGAGGCTGCCCCCGTAGGAGAGCACCGCGGCACGATCGCCGTCGCGGATCTGCTCGTGAACGAAACGCGAGAGAGTCTCTCCGGGGTTCGAACGTCTCGCCGGCGGCTCGTTCACGAGGTCGAGAAAGAAGACGTAGTAGTGCGGTGGATGCTGCCCGGACTCCGACGCCGGCGTCTGGAACCCCGCCTCGACCGAGAGCCTCGCCCAGGGTCGCTCGTCCTCGGGATCGGGTTCCCACGACGGGTGGACGAAGGCAATCTCGTACGGCTGTTCGTCGATAACGAGAGCGAGGTCGTCGGCCGTGAGATCCTCGACGGGCGTTCCGTCGCTATCGAGGGCGAGCACCGATAGCTCGACGAGCCGGACCTCGACGCGCTCGGTGAGATCCGAGACGACGGGTCCTTCGCCGGGTTGCTCCTGGGTGCGTGCCGTGGTCGCCAGCACTGCCAGAGCGCACACGGCGGCCACGAGTACGGCCGGCTTACCGGATCTGAGGAGGGCGTCCACCACCGATATCTTAGGGCCACCGCGCCAGGGAGGCACGCGGCCCGGCCCCGGTCAGAAGAACCGCGGGCCGAGCGCTTCCACTCGCCCGGCGTCCGGATCGACGTTGTTATCAAGGAAATCCTGGTAATAGACGACGCCCGTGCGGTTGCGCAGCTTGATCTTGAGGACGTGCTGCCCCGGCGGGAGCTCGGGCTTCTCGAACGTCAGGATGTAGTGCCCCCGGATCGCCCGGGCCACGGCGTCCATCGCTACGTTCGCGTTGATGTGGGTCTTCACGTAGAAGCCCCCGGTGTCCCGCGCGAGCTTGATCAGGGGGCCTTCGAGCGAGTGATAGTCGGCGCGCGTAACGTCGAGCGAGAAGACCGAGACACGCGCGTCGAGCAGCGCCCGCCGCGCCGGCCCATACTCCGGCCGCAGGTTGACCGCACCGCCCGCCATAAAGCCCATGCCCCAACCGACGAACAGCATGTCCTTCGAGCCAGGCAGCTCGGCGAGCGCGTTGGCCGTCACGAGCAGACCTTCCTCCGGAGTCGCAGCGGCCTTGGCCTCGGCGTGGTCGAAGTGCTTCGCGAGCGACGGGAAGTCGCCCGGTTCCGCCCGTGCCGGCTTGACGTAGGGGACGATCTGCTTGTGGAGGATGCCGAGGATCTTGTCGTGATCGGTCGTGAAGTCCTGATAGAGCTCGAGGTGCGACTGGAAGACCACGATCGCGACCATGTCCGCGGGATCAAGCGTGGCGACGAACTCGCGGGTCTCATCGAGCATGCGCATCAGCCCGACGATTCGGGATGGATGGGTGTGGCGCTGAAAGAACAGCACGATGAGCCGCCCGGCGGAGTGGGCCGGGCCCTCGCCGAGGGCCGCGATCTGCTCGTCGCTGAGGTTCTCGAGCGTCGACGCGGATCCGTCCACCCACTCGACAGCCTCGACGCGCGCCTCCTGACCCTTGACCTTGACGATGAAGTCTTCGGGTCCGAGCCCGTGGATCGGGTCGCCGCCGTAGGTCAACACGCGGATATCGACGATGACGCGGTTGACCTCGACCTCTTCCTGGAGATCCGAGCGCTGCTGCGCCGGCGTCGCGACGGCCACCACGACCCCCAACACAACCACCGCCGGCATGAACCTCATCCCAAAAGCTTACCCCCAACCCCGGGGTCAGGCACTTCAACCGGCACATTGGGAATCGGCAACTCTCCCTAAGCTCATCATTTAGAAAAAGTTCCACGGATCGCTAATCCTGTACCTTGAAACGCTCGGTACATGATTAAGGACCAGGGCCAAGTCCAACGCCTACAACGAGTTCCGCGGGTGTTGCCGATCGGTACTGAAACGATGAAGTGCCTGACCCCGGATTTTGGTGTCAGGACATCATTTTCTCGCGTCGTTCGGCGCGAGCGAAGGAGAGCGCGACCAGGGCGGCGATCACGAGGAGATATCCGATGCGGTTCTGGACCGTCCGCGCGAGGATCTCGCCGGCGTCGAGGTTGTCGACGATGTTCGGAGCGCGCGTGTTGTAGAAGGGTGAGATCCGGGCGACGGATAGCGAGAACCCGAAGAACAAAAACGGGACCGACACCAGCGCCGCGGTGACCTCGCTCTTGAACAACACCGACAACGCCATCGCCAGCACGAGATAGAACACTGCCGCCTGTAGCGGCGAGTGCAACGAGGCGATCGGAAATCTTCCAAAGAGAGCACGGGCGGCAAGCGCCAGCAGGCCCTCCGCGGCCATCAGGATCACCACCGCCGCGGTCAGTTTGGCGATCCACACGCGATGGGAGCCCCCGGGGACGGTATAGGCGATCTCGAGCGTGCGCCGATCGATGTCCCCGGCGATGATCCGGACACCGAGGCCCACGGCCAGGATCGCGAGCGGCAATCCGATCACCTGGTTCTGGATCTCGAACGCGCGGAAGGCCTCTTCCTTCATCCCGATCGCCAGCGCTCCGAGAAGGATCAGGGGCCAGATCAGCGGCAGAACCGCCGCGAGCCAGAACCATCTCCACGCGATCAATCGCGCCGACAGGTAGACCAGCCGGCCCCGGTCCCGCATCGCTGCAACGAGCGCCGTCATGCGGAACCCTCCGCACCGACCAGCACGAGATAGCCGTCCTCGAGCGTCGGCTCGGTCCCCACGGCGTCGGGATGCGGCTGCGACGGCGACAGAACCCGGAGCCGCCACAGACCGTCCTCGACGGGGACGTGATCCACGACCAGCGCGCCCTTCGGAAGCCGCTCCTCCTCACCGGGAGGAAGGCTCACGTCCCAGACGCGACCCCGGGCCTCATGCGCCAGATCCATCGGAGCACCGTCGAAGACAAGCCTCCCACGCGCCAGCACGATCACGCGTTCGCAGGCCACGGCGACGTCCTCGACGACGTGGGTCGAGAACAGCACGACCCTTCCCTCGGCCAGACGCGACAGCAGGTTCCGGAAACGGATCCGTTCGCGCGGGTCGAGACCCACGGTCGGCTCGTCGACGATGATCACGGCGGGAAGTCTCAGCAGTGTTCGGGCCACCGCCACCCGCTGTCGCATCCCGCCGGAGTAGCTGCCTATCTTCTGGTCGGCCTTCTCCGCAAGACCGACCTCTTTCAGAAGCCGATCGATGCGTTCGTGTCGATCGCGCGCCGGCTTGATCTCGTAGAGCAGCGCGTAGTACTCGAGATACTCGCGAGCGGTAAGGTCGTTTGGCAGACCGAACTCCTGCGGGAGATAGCCGACCCACCGTCCCAGATACCGACGGATGCGACGGAGGTTCACGCCGCCGAGCTCCATCGTCCCGACAGTCGGCTCGACAATCCCGGCAAGCTGTCGCAACAGAGTCGTCTTGCCCGCGCCGTTCGGTCCGAGGATCCCGACCATGCCGCGCTCGGCTCGGAAGTTCAGACCCATCAGCGCCACGACCTCTTCGCGCGGAAGATCGAGACCGAAGATCCGCCGGCACCACCGCCGCCACATCGAGCGCACGCGCGCCAGCCGACCGTCCACGTGGCGCTCCGGGATGCTCCCGCGCGCAACCCGCAGAGCGGTCCAACGCCCGAGCTGGACGATCGCGACGATCACGGCCAGCGTGATCGGGATCCACAGGAACACCTCGGCGCGCTCGCCTTCGAGCCGCGGCACTGCGTGCAGCGGTCCGGCCACATAGAGCACCGCGGCCCAGGGGGCCAGCACCGCGAGCACCCCCTCGATACCTCCCGGGGCCACACGTCCGAGCTCGTCCGCCTTGCCACGTGCGCGTCGGATCTCGCGCAACAGCTTTGCGATCAACGCGGCCGCGACGAACAGATAGATCAGACGCCACCCGACCGTCTGAAGCGAAAACGCGAGATAGCTCGCACCGGCCGAGAGCACCACGAGCGGCAGGATGCGATCGAGCGCGTCACGGGGATGAAATGGCGTCCCGCCACGAGAGAGCACCCACCGTGCGAAGCGCTCGGGAGCGCGCCACGCCCGCCCGATGGGTCCGGGTCGTCCGTAGACCTTGCCGAGCGAACGCGTCTCGACGACGGGTGGGCCGTCCTCGGATGCGGGCTCCGGAATCCTTGGCCGGCGGAAGACCAGCACCGCAACGCCCAACCAAGCGGCGGCCACCAGAATCGTCGTGATGATCTGCCACAACGTCGACGTAATGTGATCCGCGCGGATCAGGTAGGTCATCACACCCGTTGTCGCGCCGACCCAACCGATCAGGACCCACGGGCCCAACCGCCCGAACATCGTGTCGAGCCGTCGCAGAAAGACGAACCCCACCGGAATTACCAGAAGCGTCAGAAAGGTCGAGGTCACGAGCCCGCCCATGACGACGGTGGCGAAGGGCGGCCATAGCTCGTTCTCCCTCCCGGTCACGAGCGCGAGCGGCCACAGCCCCGCGACGGTGGTCGTCGTCGTCATGAGAACCGGACGCGCGCGCTCGCGGACCGCGGCGAGCGCCGCCGCACCCGCACTCCGGCCCCCGACGCGGGCATGTTGTTGCATGCGATCGACGAGCAGGATCGCCGGGTTGACGGTCAGCCCGACGAGCGAAAGCGCCCCCACCAGCCCCATCGTCCCGGCGGTCATCCCCGAAAACACCAGCGCCCACGTCGCCCCGAGCACCGTCAGCGGAAGCGCGATCAACACGAGCAACGGCAGCGTCAGCGATTCGAAGGTGATCGCGAGCACGACGAACAACAGCAACAGCACCGGGAGCAGGATCTTCTTGAACCACGCCATCCCCTCGTCGGGCGGGGGAGTCTCGACGGTATAGCCCGGGGGGCGGTGGACGTTTCGGATCGCCTCGCCGATACGCCCCTCGAGATCCGCACGCGCCGGTCCCGCGCTCGGTGCCCGTGACGAGAACGTGTAGAACACGCTCATCTCGCGGCGGCCGTCGTGGTGGCTGATGACCGCCGGGGCGGGCATCCGGCGAACGTCCGCGACCGCGCCGAGCGGAAGCGCCCCCGCCGCGGTCGCCACCCGAAGCTGCCGGATCTGCTCGTTCGAGCGGTGCCTGCTCTCGGTGCGACGCACCGTCAGCGGGATCTCCCTGCCGTCGGCGAGGGTGAACCCGATCTGCATCTCGATCCCCTCGCGGCGCAGGAGCCCCAGGACGGGAAGGACGTCTTGCGGGGTGAGCCCGAAGCTCTGAAGTGCGGACCACTGCGTGATGACGTGGACCTCTTCCTGACCCGTTCGCGTCGATGTCCCGGCGAACGCGATCTCGGACATCCCCGAGAGACGCTGTTCGATGTCGTCGGCGAGTCTCTGCAGACGGCCCGCCTCCGGTCCCGACACGATCACCTCGCTGGGAGCTTGGCCCAGCGCGCGCGCCGCGGTCGAGCCGCGGTTCGACCCGCCGCCACCGCTCGCCTCCTCGGGGGTCTTGACGACGATGTTTCCTTCAATGGTCTCCGCCTCACGTCGAATCACGAAACGGATGCGCGCGGCGGAGGCCTCGTCGGGACGCTTTTCCTCGTCGACGAGCTTGACGGTGATCGAGCCGCCCTCTTCGCGCACGAAGGTCTCGACGGTCTCGACGCCATCGACGCTCATCGCGGCCTCTTCGAGCCGCGAGAAGACGGCCGTGGCCTTGTCGAGCGAGCCGCCCGTCGGGAGCTCGACCGCCATCTGAACCTCGTCGGCCCGTTGGGACTCCTGGGTCAACGCCGAGAACCCGACCCACGGCACCGCGATCACCGCCGTCAACAGCACCGCGACCGTCACGATCAGCACCCACGCCGACGGCCGGCGAAGCGCCGCCGTCAGGAGACCCACGAACATCTCGCGGGGACGCTCCGGTGGCTTGAGACCCGCGAGCGACTCGCGACGCTGGCGCTGCGCCTCGAGCCGTGCGACCGCGGCGGGGGCCGCGAGACGATGGGCGAGAAGAGGGACGAGCCCGACCGCGACGATCAGCGAGGCGAGAATCGGGAGCAGATAGGCGAGCGCGACCACCTTGAGAATCGGTCGCACATCGGCAAAGTCCGACGGGAGAAAGATGATCGGCAAAAAGACGATGCCGTTCGTGATGCTCGCGGCAAGGATCGCTCGCACCGTGCGGCGGATTCCCTCGGGAGCCGCCTCGTCGGGTTGCGCGCCCCGTTCGAGCTGTCTCTGCACGGCCTCGTACACGACGATGCTGTTGTCCACCAGCATGCCGATGCCGACGGCCAGACCGAACAGGGTGATCAGGTTGACCGACTGCCCACCCAGAAAGAGGAGGGCGAGCGCGGCCAGCAGGCTCACGGGAACGGCGACCGCGACCACCGAGACCCCGCGCCACTGCCTCAGAAAGAGAAACAGCACCCCGAGCGCGATGATGAAACCCGAGAGCGCGAGCTTCTTGAGACGATCGAGCTGCTCCTCGATCACCTCGGCGCCGTCGAAGCCGATGACGAAGTCGAGACCGTGCGGCGCGAACTCCTCGCGCAGCGTCTCCAGTCGCGCGCGCAATGCGGTCCCCAGCCGGACGAGGTTCGCGGCTTCTTCCTGGTAGACGATCAGACCGACCGACGGCTTGCCGTTGACACGGAAGAGCATCTCCTCGTCGCCGGTGCCGAGATCGACTTCCGCGACGTGTCGCACGAGCACGCCTCGGTCGGGCCGGATGCGGATGTCGCCGACCGAGATCGGTCCCCGCGGGCGGCCGTCGAGCACGACCGCCGTGCGACCCGCCTCGTCCTCGATCCCGCCGAGAAAGGAGAGGCGGCGCACCGAGCGAACCAGCGCGGTGGTGACCTCGTTCGGAGTGATGCCGAGCACCGCGCAACGGTCCGGATCGATCCTGACCGTCATCTCGCGCGAGGCCCCGCCAAAGGTGACCACGCGCGACACACCGGTCACGCCGGTCAGACGCGGCTCGATGTGTTCCTCGATCACGTCCCGGAGAGCGTTGCGGTCGTCGCCGCCAGTCACCTGGAGGAACATCGCGAAGCCCCGGAGGATGTCGAGGTCGCTCGTGTTGACCTCGACCGTCGTCCCTATGGGCTGGCTGCGGGCCAGATCCGCCGCGAGACGTCGCAGCTCGAGCTCGCGAACCTTGAGGTTGGTGCCCGGCTCGAAACGCATCTGCAGGCTCCCGGTCGAGCCACGGACCTCACCCCACGTTTCCTCGATGCCGGTCAGCTCACGTACCCGCGCCTCGAGCGGCGTCAGGATCTCGCGCTCGACGACCTCGGGCTCGCTTCCCGGACGGAAGAAGCTGACCCACAAACTCTCGCCCGACAGCGGGGGAAGGAGCTCGACCGGGATCAACTGCCACGCCGCCAGACCGAGCAGCACGATGGCGGCGAAAAACATCGACGTTGCCACCGGACGGCGTACCGGAAAGGTGAATGGGCTCATCGCTCCGCCTTCCTTCGGCGCGGCGAGATCCGATCGAGAAGCAGATACAGACAGGGGATCACGAGAAGCGAGCCGATCGTCGAGGTGATGATGCCGAAGATCACCGTGATCGCCAGGGGGCTTCGAAGCGCGGCGGCCTCACCCGTGCCGATCGCGAGCGGCGCGAGCGCCAGACAGGTCGTTGCCGACGTCATCAGGATGGGACGAAGCCGGATCCCCGCGGCACGCGCCAGCGCACGCTCGCGCGGCTCTCCTCGGTCCATCAAACGTCTTGCGGTTCCCACCAGCAGGATCGCGTCGTTGACCGCGACGCCCGCGAGCACGATCATCCCAAGCATCGCCATGACGCCGATGGGGCGCCCCGCAACCATCAGCGCCGCACCCACGCCGATCAACGCGAGCGGCACAGAGGCGAGCACGGTGATCGGGTGCAACAACGACTCGAAGGACCCGGAGAGAACCATGAACAACAAGAGGATCGCGAGCAGCGCCGCCCACTGCAGCTGCTCGAACGTCCGGGCCCGCTCTTCTTCTTCACCGGCCAGTCGGACCCTGAGCCCCGGGGGAGTCTCTGCCTCGGCAAGCGCCTCGGTCGCGGCGTCCATCGCGGCGGGATAGTCGATACCGACGGCAATTCGCGCCGTGACGCGCGCGACGCGGCGCTGATCGCGGCGAAACACTTCGCGCGCGCCCGGCTCCGGAACAAACGACGCGACGTCCCCGAGTGCGACACGCGCGCCGGTGACCGTCGTCAGCGGAATCCCGGCGAGCTCGTCCCGACGCACCGAGGGCGTGCGGATGACGACATCACGTTCCTCGTCGCCGGTCGAGAGCACCGTGACCTTGCGCCCGTCGAGCGAGGCCTGCAGCGCCGCCGTGACGACGTCCAGGTCGACGCCGAGACCGTCGGCCATCACACGGTCCAGCACGACGCGAAGCTCGGGCGGGCCTCCCTCGAACGACGAGCGGACGTTCCAGAGCTCCTCCCGCTTCGCGAGCGCGTCGCGGATTCGGGTGGCCGCGGTTCTCAGGTCGGGTAGCGAGTCGCCCGAGATCTCGACGAGCACCGGCGGCCCGGTGGTTCCGAGCGCCCGCGCGAGCGCCGAGGCTCCGACCTCCCATGAGGCCTCCACGCGGGCGAGGTCCTCGACCTCGGGCGCGGCGCGCGCCACGACCTGACGCGCGGTCGGTCCGGCGGCGGAGAGACGCACCAGTAGGCGCGCCGTGTTCTCCTCGGTCTGCTCTTCCTCGATCAAACGATCATCTTCGGGGAGACGCCCGACCTCGGCAAGGACCGCCTGGACGTCCGCGCCCGCGGCCTCGCGGATGATCCCCTCGACGACCTCCGCCACCCGCGCGGTGGCCTCGACGCGCTGACCGGGTGTTCCCACCAGTCGAACCGTGAACTGTCGCGGATCGGCAGGAGGCAGCAGCTCGGTGCCGAGACGCCCGAGACCGTAGATCGCCATCGCCGCCAGGATCGCCGCCGCGATCACGACGCTCGCGGGCCACCTCAGCAGACCCCCGACAAAACGCTCGAGCCTGCCGATCCCCGGGTCGATCGCGCGGGCCTTTCCACGGGGCAACAGCCAGCCCGACAACGCGGGAATAAGAAAGACCGCCACACCGAGCGAGGCGAGCAACGACACGACGACGCTGAACGACAGCCCCGAGACGAGCCGTGCCGCGAGCCCGCGAACGAACAGCACGGGAAGAAAGACCGCGCATGTCGTCAACGTGCTCGCCGCGATCGCCCCCGCAACCTCGCCGGTCCCGCGCGCCGCTGCGTCGGCCGGTTCGTCTCCGGCCGCACGACGTCGGAAGATGCTCTCGACCACGACGATCGCGTTGTCCACCAGCATCCCGGCGCCGAGTGCGAGACCGCCGAGCGTCATGATGTTGAGGCTCCGCCCGCCGACGTGCATCAGGAACAGCGCGGCGAGCAGCGAGACCGGGACCGCGGTGGCCACGACGATCGTGGGTCCGATCGAGCGCAGGAACAACACTAGCACCAGGACCGCCAGCGCAACACCGATCAGCGCCGCCTCCTGGACGTCGGCGATCGAGTCCTCGACCAGCCCCGCCTCGTCGGCGACGAGCACGACCTCGACGTTTGGGAGATCGCGGGCGACGCTGTCGAGAGCGCCGCGCACCGTTTTGGAAACACTGACCGTGTTCGATCCCGCTTCCTTGTAGATCGAGACGCCGACGCCCTCGACGCCGTCGACACGAACGAGGTGGCGGATCTCCTGGTGGTCTTCGACGACCTCCCCGAGATCGTCGATGTGGACGGGCACCAGTCGGCCGTCGCGGTTCTGCTCGTATCGCACGACGACGCGCGCGACGTCCTCGGGCCGCCGGAACCGGGACAGACCGCGAACGAGGAAGACCTTGCTGCCCTCCTCCAGCGTTCCGGCCGCGATGTCCACGTTGGCGGCGCGCAGCCGTGCTTCGACCTCGCCGAGCGTCAGACCATGCGCCTCCAGACGGTAGCGGTCGATACGAACCTGGATCTCGATGTCCCGTCCGCCGAGCACACGCGCCTCGGCGACACCTTCGAGTCTCTCGAGTGCGGGGGCCACCTGTCGCCGGGCGATACGCCGGAGCTCGGCGAGATCGGGCGAGCCGGTCGGGGCGACCAGACCGAGCGTGACCACGGGGGCCTGCCGTGGATCGAAGCGTCGTACGAGGAGCTCTTCGACATCCGGGTCGGCGCCGATGGGGTTGACCGCCTTCTGGACATCCACCAGCGCGATATCCATATCGGTGTCCCAGTCGAAGACGACCGTGGCGACCAGCCGGCCCGTCCGGGCGACCTGATTGATCTCGCGGATCCCGCGAACGGTGAACAGACGTTGCTCGACGCGCTCGCCGTACAGACGTTCCATCTCGGTCGGGGGACGGTCCCCCGAGCGGACGGAGACCATGACGGTCGGGCTCTGGATGTCGGGCAGAAGATCGAGGGGGAGCTGGTTCCAGGCGATCCACCCGAGAACCACGACGGTGGCGGCGAAGACCGTGACGGCCACGGGGCGCCGGGTGACCAGCCGCGCGAGAGCCGTCTCCGAGTCGACGTTCGGCAACAGGCTGGCAATGGCGGCCGGCGCCGCGGGCAGATGGAGCGTCGCCGCGGCCGC
>JBFJTV010000004.1:0-21448 GCA_041625075.1 Candidatus Polarisedimenticolaceae bacterium
CCGGCCACCACGACGACGATACACGCGATGGTGAGAAGAAACCTGGTGGCCTTGTCCTGGGTTAGCGTTACAGCCATGATGTTGTACCCCCGCGGATCAGGACGCCAGGGCCCCGATGGTGCGAAGCGCGGCAAATCCGAAGACGATCATGACGACGACGAGGGCACCGACCAGAATTTCCGCGGTGACCGCGGCGAGCACGATCTCGCGTTCGGCCGGTAGCGTCTCGGCGATTCCCTCATCGAAAAGCATCATAAGCTCGTCGGCGGTGCTGTCGAGGCCCTCCATGGCGTCGCTGAGCTCACGCGCATCCCGAATCACGCCGCCGATGTCGTCCCGCTGCATTGCAAGCGGCGGCCAGTATCGGCAAAACAACCAGCAGTACAAGAAGGGCGCGGTCGACGGCCGCGCCGCAGTTTTCACGCATGGCGTTCCCTCTTTCGGCGTGGTGTCGGGTCTGACAATACTACCCATCCGGGAGCGAGCGTTCGTCGATCGCCTGGCCGCCGACCGTGTGGATGGCGATGGTCGTCGACGGATCGGCGTCGAGTGACGGCGTCCCGCCGACGAGAAGAACGCGATCACCGGCTCGCAGCCCACCCTGCTCCGGCGCCCGCTGCTCGACGGCGGCGCGCATCGCTTCGACGGTGCGACACCCGAGGTCGTTCGGGATCACGCCGAAATAGAGCGCCATACGTCGCAGTGCCTCCTCATCGTCCGCCATCGCGAGAACCGGGACGGGTAGATGCAGCTTCGAGACGTACCGGGCCATCGTCCCCGATCCGCTCCACACGACCACGAACTTCACCGCGGTGTCGGTGACGATCTCGGCAATACCGTGCGCGATGGCGGAGTAGTGACCACGCCCTCGTGCCGCGGGAAACCGATGCGCGGAAGTCCCCGGGCCGCGCAGAAGGTATTGCTCCGTTTCCCGAGCGACGTGATTCATCGTTTTTACGGCGGCAAGCGGGTGATGGCCGACGGCGGTCTCCCCACTGAGCATGATCGCGTCCGCGCCGTCGAAGATCGCGTTGGCGACGTCGGAGACCTCGGCGCGGGTGGGCGTCGGACTCTCGATCATGCTCTGGAGCATCTGGGTAGCCACGATGACGGGCTTGAAGCTCTCCCGACAGAGACGGATCAAATCTTTCTGGATGATCGGCACCCTCGCGAGGTCCATCTCGACCCCGAGATCCCCTCGCGCGATCATCAGACCGTCGGCCGAGTCGATAATGGCGTCGATGTCGTCGATCGCCTCGGGCTTTTCGATCTTGGCGATCAGATGCGCGGACCCGCCTCTGGCACGGATCAGATCCCTGAGCTCGTCGAGATCGCCGGAACGCCGGACGAACGACAGGGCGAGGAAATCGAGCTGGTGCTCCGACGCCCACGCGACGCAGTCGCGGTCGTGATCGGTCAGCGAGCCGACGCTGAGCGTGGAGTCGGGGAGATTGACTCCCTTCCGGGTCCGCAGCGTCCCCGCCGCCGTGCAGCGGCAAACCAGCTCGTCCCGCCGCTTCTCGACGACCACGAATCCGACCTGGCCGTCGTCGATCAAGACCCGATGCCCGACATCGACCTCGTCGACCAACCGTTCGTAGGTGGTGCTCACGCGGCCATCCGCTCCGGCCAGCGGCTCTCTCTGAATCGAAAGCAGGTCGCCGGCGGCCACGGCCATGGTGCCGTCGCGGATGGTGTCGAGACGGACCTTGGGGCCGCTGAGGTCCCCGAGAACCGCGGCGCGGCGCTCCGAGTCTTCGATTGCACGGCGCAGACGCTCGAGCACGACCGCGTGACCGTCGAGGGTCCCGTGAGAGAAGTTCAACCGGAAGACGTCGACCCCTGCGTCGCAGAACCGTCGCAATGTGTCGAGATCGTCGCTCGCCGGCCCCAGGGTCACGACGATCTTGGTTCGTCCTAGGTTGCGCGGGTCTTTCGGCATAGGCGCTTATCTTACAGGGGACCGGTACCAAGCTCCTGGTTCTTGGGGACAGGAATATCTGGTACGGATCGCGAACGGCCACCGCCGTATACTTCCATCCTGTCCCCAAGACTGCGGTTTGGTACACGTCCCCGGTGTCAGGATTCGGGTTTGTACCCCCCGAGGAGGTAGGTCGTGAGCATCCCGGATATGCCGCTGGTCGAGTCGGTGCTTCACCCGACCGACCTGTCCGACGCGAGTGAGGCCGCGTTTGCCCACGCGCTCGCCATTGCCCTCATTCGCCAGACCAGGCTCAACATCCTCCACGTCGGCCGCAGCCAGGAACATCTGTGGACGGGTTTCCCGCCGGTTCGGAAGACGTTGGAGCGCTGGGGTCTGCTCGAGAAGGGAAGCCCGCGATCGGCGGTCTTCGACGAGCTCAAGGTGCGCGTGGGCAAGGTCGCGCTGCTCGGTGACGACCCGCTCGAGGGTATTCTCGAGTTTCTCGGCAAAAGTCCCGCCGACCTGATGGTGCTGGCCACACGCGGCCAGGAAGGCATGCCGCGCTGGCTGAAGCGATCGGTTTCGGAACCGGCCGCGAGACGCTCGAAGACGATGACGCTGTTCGTCCCCCGGGACGCCCGGGGGTTCGTCTCGCCCGAGGACGGAAGTCTCTTGCTCCGGCGCATCCTCATTCCGGTCGACCAGGACCCCCCGCCGGGCGCGGCCATCGATTTTGCGATGCGGGCCGCGAGGGCGGTAGGCAATACGGCCGTCGAGATCACCTTGCTGCACATCGGCGAGTCGATGCCCGTCGTGAACCTGCCGGAAGATCCGGCGTGGACTTGGAAGAAGCGGACGACAACCGGCAAGGTCGTTGACGCCATCATCGGTGCCGCCGACAGCGGCCAGGCCGATCTGATTGCCATGGTCACCGCGGGTCACGAGGGGATCCTCGATGCGTTGCGCGGCAGCACGACCGAGCAGGTGCTCCGACGCGCCAGCTGTCCGGTGCTCGCCGTCCCTGTCGCGTGGGTCAACGACGTGAGCTAGTTACCACCGCCGCGGCGCGTTCTCGATCACACGGTAGGTATCTCTGGCGATCAAGAGCTCCTCGTTGGTCGGGATCACCCATGCCGCGAGGGCGCTGTCGTCCGTGGTGATCGCGCCGGTCTCGCCGTCGTGCATGCGCTCGTTCTTCCCGGGGTCGAGAACGAGCCCGATAGAGTCGAGCCGCTCACAGATCCGACGGCGCACGACCGGGGAGTTCTCGCCGATTCCACCGGTAAACACGACGGCGTCGGCGCCTCCGAGGCTGACGAAATACGAACCGATGTACTTACGGACCCGGTGCGCGAAGATTTCAATCGCGAGCCGGGCGCGTCGATCCTGGTTCTCGGCCTCTTCCTCGAGCAGATCGCGCATGTCTCCCGTGAGACCCGACACGCCGAGCAGTCCGGACTGCTTGTTGAGCATCATGTCGATCTCTTGGGGGGACATGCCCTCCTTGTGACCGAGGTACTCGAGGATCGAGGGATCGACGTCTCCCGATCGCGTCGCCATCAGAAGCCCTTCGAGCGGCGTGAACCCCATCGAGGTGTCGATCGAGTCGCCGTTCCTGATCGCGCACGCCGAGCAGCCGTTTCCGAGATGAAGCGTGATGATGTTGACCATGTCGCGGCTGATGCCGTGAATACGCCGGTGCCGATAGGCGACGTAGCGGTGCGACGTCCCGTGGAAACCGTACCGGCGGATCTTGTAGCGCCGGTAGTGCTGGTAGGGGATTCCGTACAGAAAAGCCTCCTCCGGCATGGTCGAGTGGAACGCAGTGTCGAAGACCGCCACCTGCGGGACACCCGACCCGAGCAGCTCGTGGGTCGCGCGGATGCCCTTGAGATTGGCGGGGTTGTGGAGCGGTGCGAGCTCGATGCAGTCCTCGATGCCCTGGAGGACGTCGTCGTCGATGCGAACCGAGACCTTGAACTTCTCCCCGCCGTGAACGACTCGGTGCCCGACGGCGTGGATGTCCGCCATCGACTGGAGCTCCTCGATCTCGGACTCGGTCGAGACGATCCAGCGCAGGATCATGTCGATGGCCGCGCGGTGGTCTCGCAGCGGGGCGTCCATCTTGACGGCCCTTTTGCCCGCGACCTGGAGCGTGATCAGGGCGTGACTCCCGATGCGCTCGAGCAGTCCGTGCGCGAGTCGGCGGTCGTTGTCTTCCCGGATCCGATCGAGATCCGTGTCGATCAGCTGAAAGCGCACTGACGAAGAGCCGCAATTCAGAACGAGAATGTTCATGGGGTCTCGCCAACGGTGACGTGCGAGCGCTCTGCGACCGGGTCGTCCGGCGTCAACGAGATCTCCTCGCCATCGTGATGGAAGGTCAGTCCCTGTCCGTCCTTGAGGGTGTACGTCACGGCATCCTTCGCGACGTCCACCTCGAGCAGCTGCCCTCGAATCGTCAGCCGAAAGGAGCACCGGCGGAAGCCGCGGGGGCGCTGCGGCCGAAAGCCGATCTCGCCGTCCCAGTCGCTGAGACCGGCGAGGCCATAGACGACCGCCATCCACGTCCCGCCCATCGAAGCGATGTGGAGTCCGTCCTTGACGTTGCCGCCGATGTCGACGAGGTCCATCAGGGCGGCGTATCTGGCGTATTCCGTGGCCTTGTCGCGATAGCCGAGCTGTGCCGCCACGATGGCCTGGATCGACGACGACAGCGACGAGTCGCCGGTCGTGAGGGGATCGTAGAAGTCGAAGTTGCGCTTCTTGTGCTCCCAGGTGAACTCATGACCGAGGAGGAACATCGCCAGAACGACGTCTGCCTGCTTGATGACCGCGTGACGGTAGATCACCAACGGGTGATGGTGAAGAAGGAGCGGATAGCTGCGCTTTGGCGTGCCGTCGAAGTCCCACGGTTCCTTGTCGAGAAAGGAGTCGTCCTGCGGATAGATACCCGTGGCGTCGTCAAAAGGAACGTACATATGGTCCGCGGCGCGGCGCCATTCCGCGATCTCGCCGGGGGCAAGCTCGGAGCGGTGCGCGAGGGCCTTGAACCTCTCGGGATCTTCTCGTTGCAGGGTCTCGAGCGTCTCGGCCGCGTACCACAGGTTCTCCCGGGCCATCAGATTCGTAAACGCATTGTTGTTGACGACCGTGTTGTACTCGTCCGGACCAGTCACGCCGTGGATGCAGAACCTGCCTCCTTTGCGATCCGAGTAGAAGCCAAGATCCGCCCAGAGACGTGCGGTTTCAACAAGCATCTCCGCACCCTCGCGGCGGAGGAAGTCAGTGTCACCGGTGACATCCACGTATTTCTTCAACGCGTAGATGATGTCCGCGTTGATGTGGTACTGCGCGGTCCCTGCGGCGTAGTAGGCCGAAGCCTCTTCGCCGTTGATCGTTCTCCAAGGAAACAGCGCGCCTCGTTGGTTGACCTGTCGCGCCCGCTCACGCGCCTTATCCAGATAGCTGTGCCTGAACCTGAGGAGATTCTTTGCAATCCTGGGCGCGGTGTAGATCAGGAACGGGAGGACGTAGATCTCGGTGTCCCAGAAGTAGTGACCTTCGTACCCGCGCCCCGACAGGCCCTTGGCCGGAACGCCCACACCCTCCGCGCGTGCCGTTGCCTGAAGGATCTCGAAGAGATTGAAACGGACCGCCTGTTGTACCGCGGGGTCGCCCTCGAAGACGACGTCGCTGCGTGCCCAGAAATCGTCAAGGTACTCGCGCTGGCCCTCGAGAAGGTGGTCGAATCCGTGGTCGCGCATTCGATCGAGGGTCCGGTTCGCTCGATCGCACAGTTCCCTGGACGGCACGTTTCTCGAGATGTGATAGGTGATGTACTTCGTGATCCGCACGGGGACGCCTGGTTTGGCGTCGTACGAAAATACGACCTTGCTCGTGTCCTCGGCTGCCTCGCCCGAGTGCGACACCGGGACCTCAGACCGAACCTCATGGTCGACGCCGCAGCCGAGGGTCATCCCGCTGTTCGTGGTCTTGAACCCGAGCACGATGCGGCACTCGTTGCTGTCGAGGACTTCGGGGAGCAACACCCTGTGCCGCAGCGTCCGAGAGCGTCTCGGATCACCCTCGTCATCGGACTCGGCCTGATGGTGGACGATCTGCGACGAGATCACGATCGGGGCCTCGGCGTTCAACATCTTGATCTCGAACGCGACGGCCGCGACGTGGCGGTGCTGGAAAGAGACGATGCGCGTCGACTTGATCGACACCTGCTTGCCCGCCGGGGTCTCCCAGACGATCTCGCGGACGAGCGTGCCGTTCTTCATGTCGAGGGTTCGCTCGTAGCTCAACAGGGTGGCGGTCGGAAGGTAGAGCGGCTCGTCGTCGACGTGGAGCCGGATGATCCTGGCGTCCGGCACGTCGACGATCGTCTGGCCGGTCTTGGCGAACCCAAAAGCCTCCTCACCGTAGATGATCGGCCACGACTCGTAAAGACCGTTGACAAAGGTCCCCGGGTCGTAGCAGGGACGCCCTTCGTCGAAGCTCCCGCGCATGCCGATGTAGCCGTTCGCAAGCGCGAAGAAGGTCTCGGTCTGAGGCAGAAGCTCCGGGTAAAAGCGTTTCTCGACCATCCGCCACGGATCGGGAGGGTAGATGTACTCCGGCCGTTTGATGCGCTCGCGGTGGATCATCGATTCATCTCATCATACGGGCATTCCCGCCATCCGTTCGTGAGCCGGGCTAGAGGCCTAGCCGTCGAGAAGCTCGCCGAGATCGCTCACCACGACGTCGGCGCCGTGCTGCCGCAGGGCCTCACCTTCTCCCTTACGATCGACGCCGATGACGAGGCCGAACGCTCCGGCGCGACCCGCCTGGACGCCCGAGATGGCATCCTCGACGACGACGGCGCGTGCGGGCTCGACGCCGAGGATCTTTGCCGCCTCGAGAAAGGTGTGCGGGGCCGGTTTTCCGGGCAGCCCCAGCTCCGCAGCAACGATCCCGTCGACGCGGGTATCGAACAGATCCTCGATGCCGACGGCCCGAAGAACGGCGTCGGAGTTGCGGCTTGACGATACGACCGCTGTCTTGATCCCCCTGGCACGCAGCTCGTGGACGAGAGCGAGCGATCCCTCGTAGACCTCGACACCTCCCGCGGCGATGACCTCGTTGACCAGCTGGTTCTTGCGGTTGCCGACGGCGCACACCGTGCCGAAGCCGGGTGCCGCGTCGGCGTCGCCGTACGGCAGCTCGATCTCTCGAGAGGCGAGAAAGCTCTGCACGCCGTCGTAGCGCGGTTTGCCGTCGACGTACTTCAAGTAGTCGGTTGCAATGTCGAAAGGGATCAGGGTCTCCCCCGTCTCTTCCGAGCGTTGCCGGAGGAGCTCGTCGAAGGTCTGCTTCCAGGCCGCGGAGTGAACCCGGGCGGTCGCGGTGAGGACGCCGTCGAGATCGAAGAGCACGGCGTCGAAACGGTCCGGTGTCAACGAGGGGCGCGGGGCGCTCATCGGAATCCCTTTTTGCTGTTGCCGTGAACCCTCACTATGGTACCCAACCTTACCAGCTGGGGGAACAGGCGGGGTTGAGCTTGGTGGCATAATGAGCGTATGAGTCAACAGAGCGATATCGGCCTCGTCGGCCTTGCCGTGATGGGGCAGAACCTCATCCTGAACATGGCGGACCACGGCTTTCGTGTGACGGCCTACAACCGCACCACCACCACGACGGACGGGTTTCTCGCAGGCCCCGCCGCGGGCAGGTCGATCGCCGGCGCGAAGACGCCCGAGGAGCTGGTCGCGTCTCTTGCGAAGCCACGGCGAATCATGATGATGGTCAAGGCCGGTCGGCCCGTGGACGCGGTCATCGAGCAGATGGTCCCGCTGCTCGACGAGGGGGACATCCTCATCGACGGCGGTAACTCGTACTTCGAGGACACCGAGCGCCGCATCGAGGAGCTGCGCGAGCACGGAATCCTCTATCTGGGGACCGGGGTGTCGGGGGGCGAAGAAGGCGCGCGCTACGGCCCGAGCATCATGCCAGGCGGCGTCGAAGGGGCGTGGCCCCACGTCAAGAATATCTTCCAGTCGATCGCCGCGAAAGTCGGACCGAACAACGACATCCCCTGCTGCGACTGGATCGGCCCCGGGGGATCGGGCCACTTCGTGAAGATGGTCCACAACGGAATCGAGTACGGCGACATGCAGCTCATCTCAGAGGCGTACAGCCTTCTCAAGGACGGGCTGTCGCTGACCAACGACGAGCTGTATGACGTCTTTGCCGAGTGGAACCGCGGCGTCCTCGACAGCTACCTGATCGAGATCACCCGGGACATCTTTTCGGTCAAGGATCCCGAGACCGGCGAGGCCCTGGTCGATGTCGTTCAGGACAAGGCCGGTCAGAAGGGCACGGGGCGCCTCACGAGCCGGCTGGCGCTCGAGCTGGGGACGCCGACGACGTTAATCACCGAGGCCGTGTTTGCGAGGTTTCTGTCGTCGCAGAAGGAGCTGCGCGTTCGAGCGAGCAAGGTCCTGAAGGGACCCGAGGGCGCACTCGAGGCGTTTCGCAACGGGGTGAAGCGCGACGATTTCATCGATTGCGTGCGTCAGGCCTTGTATGCCTCGAAGATCGTCAGCTACGCGCAGGGATTCCTGCAGCTTCAGGCGGCGGCAAGGGAGTACGACTGGGACCTGAAGCTGGGAGAGCTCGCGATGATGTGGCGCGGGGGCTGCATCATCCGCGCCGCGTTTCTGGAGCGCATCCGGGACGCCTACGCTGGCGACCCGGCTCTCGTGAACCTGCTGCTCGACCCGTACTTCAGCGATGCCGTCGCGTCGAGCCAGGCGGGGTGGCGCGAGGTCGTCGCGACCGCGGCGAGGATCGGGATTCCGGCGCCGGCCTTTGCCGCTGCGCTGAGCTACTACGACGGCTACCGCCGCGAGCGGCTACCGCACAACCTGCTGCAGGCGCAGCGCGACTACTTCGGGTCGCACACCTACGAGCGGATCGACCGCGAGGGCACCTTCCATACCGACTGGCTCAAGCTCCGCCGCGACCCAAATTAGGGACACTCTGGATTTCCGAGGGATTTTGCTGATTGTTGGAAGGTTTCTGCTCCGGAAATCCAGAGTGTCCCTATTAATCGATCCAGTGGAGGACGTCGCGGATGACGCTCCAGCGCGGGACGCGCTCGCGGTCGGTCTTGCCCTCGATCCAGTAAGAGTAGAGCTCGTCCATGGTGTTGTTCTTCCTGGCCAGCTCGATCCAGTGATTGATATAGCTCTCGAACGGCTCGTCGGGCGAGCCGAGCGGGTAGACCAACGGCAGCGCGCGATCGAGCGGCCGGACGACGTGAAACCCGGGGTGGAGCACCGCCCAGGCCGACCCCGCCTCCGCGCTCATGAACAGACCGTCGAGATCGTGCTCTCCCGTGAAGAACTCACGGGGCGACTCGATCCCAACGATCTGGGCGTTCGGCAACACCTTCGCTGCCGACCGGACGACCGCCTCCTCCATGGCCAGTCCAAACCGGGGGGGTGAGTCGGCTGCCCGGATCGACGCCTCCGTGGCCCACCGCTCCCTGTCGTGGTCCCTGACGATGAGCCCGAGGTGAGCGTCCAGATAGGTGTCGGACAGGTTCATCCGCTCGAACCGATCGATCGTGCCGATGATCCCCGCCATGATGAGATCGAAGTGATCGGCCTTGAGCTGATCGGCCATCGTCGCGGTCTCAAAGGGCACGAACTCGACCTCGACCTCGAGACCGCGCGCCAGCCGGTGCGCCAGGTCGACGTCGAAACCGACCAGATTGCCTCCGTCGTTGAAGTAGCTGAACGGGAGGTTGTTCGGGCTGAAACCGACACGGATGATGCCGCGCCCCCGGATCCGTTCCAGACGCGACTGCCCCGGCTCGAGCGGCACGGGGTTGGGCGAGGGCTCCTCGAGAACCACGGCCGGGACCGGGTCCTCGATCAGGTGCATCGACTCCAGGATCTTGCCCTTCGCGTAAGGGTCCTCGAACCCGGCGAGGTGCGCATGGATCCCGGCGATGGCGCCGACCGTCAATACCGCCGAGGCAACGACGGAAAGGGTCGCCGCTCTCCACCGCACGCGAAACGACCCGGTCACGACGCAGGTCGTGACGATCACGATCGCTGCGAGGTGCATGACTCCGAGGAGATCGCCTAGCCGCGCGGTGTAGACCCCGGACACCATGAAGAGGTTGAACAGATCCGAAGGCAGCCGCGCGGCGTCCAGCAGGAACGGGATGGTCACGACCGGTCCGCCGAACATGCTCAGAAGCCCGGAAACGTTCAACTTCAGCTGCGTGAGGATGGAAAGATCGTTTCCGACGAACCACGCCGCGAAGGGGACGAACAGCAGCGCGATCACCTTTCCGAGCGTCGGGAAGGGATAGGCGAGTGGATACGTGACCTCGATCGTCGGATCGGCTTCTTTGTGTTCGAGGCCGCGCTTGCGGAAGAGATCCTTGGTTCCCTCGATGAGCATCGGAAGAACAACGAGAAGCTTGCCCGTCGCGAACGCGGTGATCAGGGCGGTCTTGGTTGCCCGGAGAATCTCACGGTAGCTGAACGGCGTCAGCGAGGCGATCACTCCGGGAACCAGCACGAAGGCCAGCAAGAGCACGGCGACGGAGTAGGCGATCAGGTAGGCCCGGAGCCGGCCGATGTCCTCGAGGGACATCGTTCCGGAAGTGGCTGCCGCGATCGCGAACACACCGAGCGGTGTCAGGCGAACGATGAAACCGTTGACCCGCGCGAGCGCCCGCGAGAAGGCGTCGAGCTGCTCGAGAACCCGGTCCTTGGCGGGAACGCCGATCAGCGCGACACCGATCAGGATGCAGAACAGCACGATGCCCGGCACCGCGTTCTCGACCAGTGACCTGAAGATGTTCGAGGGAACGAACAGCGAAAGATAGTCGGGTTCGGCCGGCCGCTGGAGCATGGACGCGCTGAAGAACGAGGCCGTCGTGCGGCCGGGAAAGGCGTACGGCATCACCATCAGCACCACGACACCGACGATCCATAGCCCGACGAGCACCGCGATCGCGACCTTGGCGAGACGCCCCCCCCGCCCGACGTCAAGGCGTCCGATGTTGGCGACGATCGAGATGGCGATGTAGGGGATCACCGTCATCTGGAGGAGCCCGATGAAGGCGTCGCCGATGACCTCGAGATTCTCCGTGTACTCGCCGAAGAACAGGCCGCACGCTACGCCGAGCAACAGACCGATGAAGATCTTGCCGGAGAGACCGACGCGTTTGTGGCGGGTCAACGTGTTGTCCATCGATCAGAAGCGCTCGCGGTACCTGCCGTCAGGCCCCTCGAAACTGGCGAGGGCTTCGTCGAGATTGTCGAAGATTTCGAACATCCTCTCGAGCTGGACCATCGTGAACTGGCTACGGCCCTTGTCGGTCAGCGTCAGCTTGACGACGCCCTTTTTCTCGCGCGCGCGCTTGTAGCAAGCGACGACCTCGCCGATCCCGGAGCTGTCGAACCAGGGCGAGTCAAGCAGGTTGATGAGGAAGTAACGCTCCCCCTTCTCGATCAGCCCGATAGAGGTTTTTTCGAGCAACTCGGTGGGCTGGCCGAGCTTGAGCTCGCCGCTGATATCGAGAATGCAGATGTCACCCTGCTTGCGTACCTTGATTTCCATCGCGGAACCGTCGCGTCCTAGGGCATCGGGACGCCGGAGAGCTCCACCGAGGTCACGACGAGGGCGGCAACCAAGTGACTCTTGCGCATGAATCGACCCCGAAAACATGAAAACGAAAAAGGGCGACGAGTGTACACCTATCGCGGTGGCGTTGCCATTTGAAGTTGTTCGAGCAAGCGTACAGATCGCCGCCGACACGACGATCACACCCGGCCATGAGAAAGGAAAACCGCGTGCCTTTATCGGTTTCTCGCGGCTACTTCAACAGGTCGATGAGATCCACGACCCGGTTGGAGTAACCCCACTCGTTGTCGTACCACGAGATGACCTTGGCGTAGCCGTCACCGGTCGCCATCGTGGACGAGCTGTCGAAGATCGACGAGTGCGGGTTGCCGATGATGTCGCTCGAAACCAGCGGATCCTCGCTGTACTCGACAATCCGCTGCATCGCCCCGCCGGCGGAGTCGCGGACCGCGGCGTTGATCTGCTCCCGGCTCGCCTCGCCCTTCAGCCGACACACGAGGTCGACGATCGAGCCGTTCGGGACCGGGACACGCATCGCCATGCCGTCGAGCTTGCCCTCGAGCTGGGGTAGCACCTTGCCAACGGCCTTTGCCGCGCCGGTCGTCGTCGGGATGATGTTTACGGCCGCGGCGCGGCTGCGACGAAGGTCCTTGTGGGGAACGTCGGCCAGTCGCTGGTCGTTGGTGTACGCGTGCACGGTCGTGATAAATCCTTCCGCGACGCCAAAGGAATCGTCGAGGATCTTGGCAATGGGCGCGAGACAATTCGTGGTGCACGACGCGTTCGAGACGATGCGGTCTCCCGGCTGGAGCTCGTCGTCGTTGACCCCGATGACGATGGTCCGGTCGATCTCGTCCTTGGAAGGGACGGTGAGAATGACCTTCTCGGCTCCCGCCTCGAGGTGCTTTTCGAGACCTTCGCGCTTGCGAAAGACCCCGGTGGCCTCGATGACAAAGCGGACACCGAGGTCCTTCCACGGGATCTCGGCGGGATCTCTCTGCTCCGTCATGACGACTTTCGCACCCTCGACGATCAAGGCGTCTCTCTCGACCTGAATATCGATAGGCAACACGCCCATCACCGTGTCGTACTTCAGCAGATACGCGAGTTGATCGTTGTCGAACAGATCGTTGACTGCGGCGACCTCGATATCTTCTCGCTCGCTCAGGATCCGGAAGACGCTGCGGCCGATCCTCCCGAACCCGTTGATACCGATTCGCGTCGTCATCACGCGGCCTCCCGTTCGAAGCGATCGAAACGCTTGATCAGATCGACCACGCGATGTGCGTAGCCCCATCCGTTGTCGTACCACGACAGGGTCTTCGACACCTTGTCGCCGAGGACCATCGTCGCGAGAGAGTCAAACGTGCTCGAATACGACGACTGTATGATGTCGCTCGAAACTACAGGACTGTCCTCGTAATCGACGATTCCCTTGAGGTGGCTCGCCGCTGCGGTGCGGACCACCTCGTTGATCGCTTCCGTGCCCACATTTTTGTCGTGCCAGCAAACAAGATCAACGACGGATCCGTTGGGCACCGGAACGTTGATCGCCATCCCGGTGACACGGCCCTCGAGCTCGGGGATGAGCTCCATGACGACCTCGGCCGAGTTCGTTTCCTGCGGGATGATGTTCTCGGCCGCGGCGCGCCCGCGGCGGGGGTCGGCGGTCGGGACGTCGGCGAGCCGTTGCTGGTTGGTGTACGCGTGCGCGGTGGTCAAGAAAGCCTTTCGAATGCCGAAGGCGCGATGGAGCACCCTGGCGACCGGTGCGGCACAGTGCGCGGTGCACGATCCGTTCGACACGATGCGATGCTCGGGCTTCAGGCGGTTGTCATTGACGCCGATCACGACCGTGATGTCCGGTGGATCGGCCGGCGGGGCGCACAGGACGACGCGGCTCGCTCCCTTCTCGAGGTACTGCTCGAGCTCGCCTCGAGTCCGGTTGCGCGCAGTCGCCTCGATGACGACGTCCACTCCGAGATCGCCCCAGTCGGCGTCCCCCGGGCCGGGAGCGGCGATAAACGGAATCTGTTTCCCGACGACGTAGAGATGTTCGCCCTTGATGCTGACCTCGTCGGGGAAGCGTCCCATGATGGTGTCAAACCGAAGCAGATACTCCAGCGAGGTCTTGTCGGCGATGTCGCTGATGACCGCGAGCTCGACGTCTTCCCGATCGTACAGGATCCGAAAGAGATTTCGGCCGATCCTCCCAAACCCCATGAGTCCAACCCGAATCGCGGACATGCGAACCTCCGTTTCTCATCGACCCGGTTCCGTCGATTGGATTTTAGCGCCGATGCGGGGTGGGTCGACCGTGAAAAGGGGAGGGCTCGTCATATAATGGCGCGGCGATGTCCAAGAACTATGACGAACTGAAGGAATTGCTGCGCGAGGCGGCCACGCTCGACTCGGTCGGCGCGCTCCTGGGGTGGGATCAGGAAACCATGATGCCGCCCAAGGCTGCGCCGTTCCGGGCCGAGCAGTCGGCACTCTTGGCGAGGCTCGCCCACGAGCGGCATGTTCACCCGAGGGTCGGAGAGCTTATCGGCGAGTGCGAGGCGGACTCGAAGCTGCTGTCCGACCCGGTCGAAGCGGCGAATCTCCGCGAGATCCGTCGCGACTACGACCGGGCCATGAAGCTCCCTGGCTCGCTCGTCGCCGAGATGAGCGAGACCAGCTCGCGGGCGCTCGAGGCCTGGAAGACCGCCCGGGAGAAGAGCGACTTCGAGCTGTTCCGCCCGTGGTTGCAGAAGCAGCTCGAGCTTAATCGCCGCAAGGCCGAATGCTACGGCGTTCCCGAGAGTGGCGAGGCCTACGACGAGCTCCTCGAGGACTACGAGCCCGGCATGACCGCCGCCGAGCTCGAGAGGATCTTCAAACCACTGCGCGAGGGTCTTTCGCCGCTGATCGCGGAGCTGGCATCGGCGCCTGACCGGCCGGATGATGGCCCGCAGCGAGCCAGAGTCCCGATCAACGCACAGAAGGACTTCAATCTCTGGGTTTCGGGCCGAGTCGGCTACGACCTCGAAGCGGGGCGGCTTGACGTTTCGACTCACCCGTTCACGGAGGGGCTCGCTCCGGGCGACACGCGGATCACGACACGATTCACCGACGACGGCTTTACCGAGGCCCTGAGCTCGACCCTGCACGAGGTCGGTCACGCGCTCTACGAGCAGGGGCTGAGGAAGACCGAGCGCCAGGGCGAGCCACTCGCCCAGAGCGCGGGGCTCGGCACCCACGAGAGCCAGTCGCGTATGTGGGAAAATCAGGTCGGCCGCTCGAGCGCTTTCTGGATCTGGGCCCTGCCCGAGGCACAGCGGCGTTTTGGCTCGGCGCTCGATGCGTTCACGCCGGACGATCTGTACCGTTCGGTCAACGTCGTCCGCCCCGGTTTCATCCGAGTCGAGGCCGACGAAACGACCTACAACCTGCACATCATGTTGCGATTCGACCTCGAGCGCGCGTTGCTTCGGGGGGATCTGGAGGTCGCCGATCTTCCGGCGGCGTGGAACGAGCGGATCAAGCAGGACCTCGGTCTCGATGTGCCGGACGACCGCCGCGGCTGTCTTCAGGACATCCACTGGTCGATGGGCGCCATCGGGTACTTCCCGACGTACACGCTGGGCAACCTGTACGCGGCCCAGTACTGGGAGGCCATCCTCAGGGCCATTCCCGACCTCGAGAAACAGATCGAGGGCGGTGAGTTCTCTGCTCTGCTCGGCTGGCTCCGCGAGAACATCCATCGTCAGGGCCGGCGATACCGTGCGGCCGAGCTGTGCGAAAGACTCTCCGGCCGATCCCTCGATCATCAGCCCTTGATCGATTACCTCAAACGCAAGCTGGAAGGCGTCTACCCGACCCGACGGGTGTGACCGAGTCCATGGGAACCGCGTTCAACATTCGAGTCGCGGAGACCGACGACGAGATCGAGCGCTGTTTTCCGGTGATGGCCGAGTTGCGCCCCCATCTATCACGGGGGCGATTCGTCGATCAGATCCGCCGCCAGAGCCGGGACAACTACCGCTTGGTGTTCCTCGAGGACGACGGTGAGATCCGCGCGGTCGGTGGGTTCCGCATCTCGGAGAACCTCGCGTGGGGCAAGTATCTTTACGTGGACGATCTGGTGACCCCGGAGCGCGTGCGCTTGAAGGGCTACGGACGGGCTCTTCTGGAGTGGCTGGTCGATCACTCGCGCGAAGCCGGCTGCGATGAGCTCCATCTCGACTCGGGCGTGCAGCGGTTCGGCGCGCACCGGTTCTATCTCCGCGAGGGCATGGACATTACCTCGCACCACTTTACCCTCAAGCTGAGGGGCGACCGATCCTGACGGAGGTGTCATGAGACGACCCGCGTCGTTGCTCGCATGCTCGGCGTTATTCTTGGTCAGCCTCAGTGCGGGGCCCGCCGGCAAAGAGAACCCCACGCTCGAATCGCTGGACTGGCTGGCGGGCCACTGGTCGATCGAGAAGGGCGGGACGACGATGGAGGAGTACTGGACGCCACCGGCCGGGGGCGTGATGCTCGGGCTCCACCGCGACGTCTTCCCCAACGGCCGCTCGTTCTTCGAGTACCTCCGGATCGAGAAAGGCCCCGACGGTCTGGTCTATAGAGCCAGCCCCGCGGGACGTCCTCCGACGTCGTTCCGGTTGGTCGAGCTCGAGGGACGACGGGTCGTCTTCGAGAATCCGGATCACGACTTCCCGCAGCGCATCATCTACGAGGGCCGCGACGACAGGACTCTCCATGCTCGAATCGAAGGTGTCCAGAACGGCAAGGATGCGGCGACCGACTGGATCTGGCAGCGCGAACGCTGCGGCGCGAAGATCGCCGAGCCGGGAGAGTGACTCGCCGGGAATAGCGGGCGGGCCGATGCCTGTTAATCCCCGCGGGGCTGCTCGGGAATCCAAATGAACAGGAAGATCGCAGCGTCGCTTACGGGTCTGGTGTTCGTCGCGCTGTTCGCGCTGGCGGTGGGCTGCGCGGACTCCCCCGAACCCGCTCTCGCGGTGGTGAAGGTGCCCGCCGGTGAGTTCTCGTATGCGCCGTATGCCCGTGCGCTCTACGAACATGTCAACGAACTCGGGTTCGTGGATTACGCCGGCCTCAAGCGCGACCGCGACGATCTCGACGCCTTCGCGAGTCTTCTCGCCGGCCTCGACCCGGCGGACTACTCGTCGTGGAGCGAGCCCGAGAAGATCGCGTTCTGGATCAATGCCTACAACGCGCTGACGCTCGTGGCGATCATCGATCACTACCCGATCGAGCCCTCGGCGCTCCGCTCGGTCATGTATCCCCGGAACAGCATTCGTCAGATTCCCGGTGTGTGGAAGAAGCTCCAGTTCAGGATCCTTGGCGAGCCGATCACGCTCGATCGGATCGAGCATGAGGTCCTCAGGGTGGAGTTCGACGAGCCGCGGATCCATATGGCGCTGGTATGTGCGGCGGTGAGCTGCCCTCCCCTTCGCAACGAGCCCTTCGACGGGGCGCGTCTCGACGAGCAGTTCGAGGACCAGACGCTTCGTTTTCTCGCCGACCCGGGGAAGTTCAGGATCGATGAAAACAACGGACGGGTCTATCTCTCGCCGATCTTCGACTGGTTCGGGGATGACTTCGTTTCGAAGTACGGGAATGGGAATCGCTTTCCCGACCGCAAGAACTCGCAACGTGCGGTGCTCGAGTTCGTAATCCCGCACCTCGGCGACGCTGAGCGCGCCTTCATCGAGCGAGACGAATTCTCGATCGACTTTCTGGACTACGACTGGACGCTCAACGAACGGGAGGCGGGCTAATGGCGACGGGCGACAAGAGATCGATCGCTCTGCGGGGCATCGTCTTCGTGCTCGCGATCGCGGGCCTGTTCGTCCTGTTTCGCGTGTTGCCCGTCACCGAGTGGCTCGGGGCCTTTCTCGAATACGTGCGGTCCCTGGGGTTGTGGGGGCCGGTCATTCTCGGTGCGGCCTACGTCGTGGCGACCGTCGCGATGGTGCCGGCCTGGATCCTGACGGTCGGCTCCGGCTTCGCCTTCGGCGTCGTCCTGGGGACGATCACGGTCTCGATTTCAAGCACGCTCGGTGCGACGGCCGCCTTTGTGATCGGCCGAACCTTCGCCCGCAACTGGGTCGAGAAGATCGCCGCGCGGAACCCGAAGTTCGCGGCCGTCGACCGCGCGGTCGAGGACCGCGGCTTCAGGATCGTGCTGCTGACGCGGCTGTCCCCGGTTTTTCCCTTCAACGTGCTCAACTATCTTTTCAGCCTGACGTCGGTGAGACTGCGCGACTACGTGCTGGCGAGCTGGATCGGGATGTTTCCGGGCACGCTGATGTACGTCTACTTCGGAACCGCGTTCAAGAACCTGGCGGAGGTGATCTCGGGAGACATCCAGGGAGGCGTCGCGCAGAAGATCCTGCTCGGGGTCGGTCTGGTCGTGACCGTGATCGTGACCGTCTACGTGACTCGTGTCGCGCGTCGGGCGATCCGGCAGTACGTGGATACCGAGGGATCGGGCGGACCGGAGACGACACCGACGCGGGAGATCACGTCATGAGCGAACCGCTCGGAACCGAGCTGCAAACCGAGAGCGTGCTCCCCGACAACGAGCACGACTGCGACCTGGTCGCCAACGTTCATCCGCCCGGCTGGGTCAACCCGGAGCCCGCGGGTCGTTACAACCTCGTGGTCATCGGCGCGGGTACCGCGGGTCTGGTCAGCGCCGCTGGGGCGGCCGGTCTGGGCGCCCGGGTCGCGCTGATCGAACGCAACCTGATGGGTGGCGATTGTCTCAACGTCGGGTGCGTGCCGTCGAAGGGCGTCATCCGGTCGGGTCGCGCCGCGGCAGACGTGCGTGACGCCGACCGCTTCGGGGTCCTGGTGCCCGTCGGTGTACGGATCGACTTCGCCGCCGCGATGAACCGGATGCGACGCGCGAGGGCGAGGATCAGCAAGGTCGATTCGGCAGAGCGCTTCAAGGATCTGGGCGTCGACGTCTTTCTCGGGGACGCGCGTTTTGCGGGGAACGACGTCGTCGAGGTCGGCGGCAAGAGGCTGCGGTTCAAGAAGGCCGTCATCGCCACGGGCGCGCGGGCGATTCTGCCCCAGATCGACGGTATCGGGCAGGCGCGTGTGCTGACCAACGAGACGGTGTTCAATCTGACCGAGCTGCCGCGTCGTTTTCTCGTCATCGGGGGCGGTCCCCTGGGTCTCGAGGCGGCGCAGGCGTTCGCCCGTCTCGGCTCCGAGGTGACGGTCGTCGAGCTGTTCGATCAGTTTCTTCCGCGCGAGGACCCCGATGCGGCCGAGATCGTCGCGCGGGCGCTCGATGCCGACGGCGTCCGCGTTCACCTCGGAAGCCGGGTCACCCGCATCGAGAATCCCGGCGAAACGAAGACCGTGCACGTCACAACGCCCGATGGTGACCGGACTCTCGAGGTAGATCAGATCCTGCTGGCCGTGGGGCGGGTGCCGAACGTCGAAGGACTCGGCCTCGAAGAGATCGGGGTGGAGTACGACCGCAACGGTGTCAAGGTCGACGACCACCTCCGAACGACCCACAGGCGGATCTTCGCCGCGGGCGACGTGGCGATCCCGCACAAGTTCACCCACACCGCGGACTACTCGGCCCGCATCGTCATTCAGAATGCGTTGTTCATGGGCCGCAAGAAGCTCAGCGCGTTGACGGTGCCGTGGACGACGTACACCGATCCCGAGGTCGCGCATGTCGGGATGTACGAGGCCGACGCCACGGCGAAGGGCATCGAGGTCGAGACCTATAAGATCGAAATGAGCGACCTCGACCGCGCGATCCTCGACGGCGACGAGGACGGGTTCGTCAAGATCCACGTCAGAAAAGGAACCGACAACATCCTCGGTGCGACGATCGTCGCGCGGCACGCGGGTGACCTGATCAGCGAGGTGTCGCTCGCGATGGTCCACGGCATCGGGCTCGGCTCGATCGCATCGGTCATCCACCCGTATCCGACGCAGGCGGATGCGATTCGCAAGGCCGGAGACGCGTACAACCGCACGCGGTTGACGCCGTTCGTCAAGAACCTGTTCAGCCGCTGGCTCTCCTGGACCCGGTAGAGCTCGCGGTTCCGAGGTCGCCTACTCCAGTGGACTCTCGTTGCCGCACGCGTCGATCGCGGTCACCCGGTAGAAGAAGTCCTCACCCGAGAGCGCCGCGCCCTGGTGGATGAAGCTCTTCATCGTCGTGCTCCCGACGTCGATCTCGTTTTCGAACTGCGAGCCACTGAGCTGGTGGACGACGTAGGCCGTCGCGCTGACGGGATCGCCGGTCCAGTCGATCAGGATGTCGTCGCCGACGCGCGAGATCTGGATCTCTCCCACGGTCTGGACCGGTGTGGGGCACCCGAGACAACCCTGGTCGCGATCAAACAGCTCGAAGTCGTCGATCGCGGCCTCGACGAGAGAGCCGCCGACGCCGAGGTCAGCAGCCGTGAAGCGGAACAGCATCTGCGACGTCGGGGTCACGATGCCGTTCAGTGGGATCTCGACGACGACCCAGTCGAGCGGACCGGAGTCGACCTGCTCGAGCAACTGCCAGTCGACACCTGCGTTGTCGCTGACCTCGATGACGAGAGGATCCTCACCGGGGTTCTGGCCGGTGTCGTTGGTGAACCACCGCGCGTAGCGGACCGCGGGGTCCACGGCCCCGGTGATGTCGTAGCTCTTGGAGAGCAGCGTCGTCGAGCCGTCGTCGACGTCGTTGTTGTCGTTCCCGGACGAATCGGACAGACCGGTGACCCAGCAGTTGACACCGGCGGGCGTGTGATCGTCCCCCGGCTGCGTCCCGGTGTCGACGGGGTCGCCCCACTCCCAGTTGCCGGTGACGGCGTCGTTGGGGTCAACGACCGTCCAGTCCGCGTTGTCGGGCTCGAAATCGACGGCGAGCAGGGTCAGGTCGAGGTTGGTCGCGCCGGCCGTGAACCGGATCTCGTTGGTGTCGACGTTCCCGAGGTCGTCGGACGCGCGGACGACGTAGGTGTACGCGATCCCGGGCGCGAGCGAGGTATCGATGATACCGAGGGACGTCGTCGAGGCGACGAGGTTCGCCGGACCGGGCACGAAGGCCGGATCGGTCGAGCGGTAGACCTTGTAGCTCACCGGCAGATTGCAGGTCTCTGCGGCCGCGGACCAGTTGAGCGCGACCTCGCCGCAGTTCGTGCCCGACGCAGCCGTGTCGATGCCGTTGAACAGCGGGGCCTGCAGATCGGGAGAAGCCGGCGAGGTCACCTGCAGGCGGTTGAGGTTCGAGTCCTCGCCGGAGCGCGAGTCGTATGCCCGGACGATGTAGTAGTACTCCACGCCCGGATCGAGCAAGGTGTCGCTCAGCGAGGTCCCGACGAGGTTCGACGCGATGAGGCTGGTCGCGTCGGGGGTGAAGCCCGGGTCGGTACCGCGGTAGACGTTGTAGGTGATGGTCGCGTTGATGCAGTTGCTCGTCGCGTCGGACCACGAGAGTTCGGTCTCTCCGCAGGACGCACCCGGCAACGCGGTGTCCGCACCCGCGAACGTGGGCTCGGTGAAGCACGCCGGGGTGTCGTCACAGACGGGTCTCTCGATCCGAACGTCGTCGATCGCCGCCTCGATCAGGTTGCCGGTCGCGGGGCCGTCCGAGGCCATGAACCGGAATTGCACCTGGTCGGTCAGCGCGATGAAACCCTGGAGGTTGAATTCCACCAGCGTCCACGAGGGAGCCGAGTCGTTGGTCCCGAGGTTCTCGAGCGTGACCCATCCACCGACGCCGTCGGTCGCCTGAACGCGGAAGAAGTCCTCGGCGTCCTCGCCGAGGTCGCGGTTGGCGAACCACCGCCAGTAGCTCAGGATCGCCTCGGTCTGCCCCGAGAG
>JBFJTV010000005.1:0-20229 GCA_041625075.1 Candidatus Polarisedimenticolaceae bacterium
GACGGGACGGCCATCGCCTTCAACTCCGATCGCGACGGCGAGATGAACATCTGGGTGCGCTCGCTCGCCGATGGCTCGGAGACAAGGCTGACGAGCGGACCGGGCGGAGACTATCAGTCCAACTGGTCGCCGGACGGCGCGTCGATCGTTTTCTTCTCCGCCCGAGACGGCAACGCCGACATCTGGTCCGTCGACGTCGTCGATCGGACGCTGACACAGCTCACCAACGACCCGTCGCTCGACATCAACCCCTTCTATTCCCCCGACGGGCGGCACGTCGCTTTCCAATCCGATCGCGACGGTCGTCTCGAGCTCTGGGTCATGAACGCGGATGGCACCGATCAAAGACAGCTGGCCACCATCGGCGCGTCGGGTCACTTCATGCGATGGTCGGATGACGGCAAGGACGTGATCTTTCGCTCGGGCGGCAGCAACCAGAGCTTTCACCGTGTGGCGGTAGAAGGCGGATCCCCCGAGCCGATCCACACCTGGGGTGGTGCTCACATCTCGTTCTCTCCGAATCGCAACCTCGCGATGGATGTCACCGGTCACACCTCGCTCGAGGTGGCCCCCGTCGACAGTGGTGAGCCTCGCGTCGTCTTCGAGTTCGACGACCCCGACACGCGGATCGACTACCCCGTGTGGTCCCCCGACGGCATGTGGGTGCTGTTTGATCGTGTTGCTCCCCAGGGGGGCGACATCTGGCTTCTCGAAGGTTTCGAGTAACCGTCCCGAGCGACGGAGGAGCCGACATGCGAAAGACCGTGTTGCTCGTCATCACGACCGCGATCGTCGCGGGGGGTTCCGTTTTTGCCGCCGAACCGAGCTACAGTTTTATCGAGGCGGGCGGCATCGATGTCGATTTCAGCACCAGCGAGCTCGAATCGGACGGCTGGTTCGCGGGCTTCTCCGCCGACTCGAAGCACTTTCACGGCTTCGGGCAGTACAGCGACACCAGCGGTGTCGCCGGCATCGGGGATACGAGGGCCTGGAATCTCGGGGGCGGGTGGCACGGTCTGTTCGGCGAGCGAGCCGATCTCGTGCTCGAGGCGAGCTATATCGACGTGACCGTCGAGACGGGCTCGGGGAAGGTCGGCGACAACGGTCTTCTCGGATCGGGTGGGGTTCGCTGGCGCATCATCAAGTTCTTCGAGATCAACGGCTTCGTGAACTACCTCAACCTCAGCGACGCGGGCAGCGACACGGGTTACGAGATCAATGCGTTGCTGTACCTCGGCCCCATCGGAATCGGTGCGGGTTGGGCCAGCATGGACGTCGACACCGCGACGGTCTACCTTCGCTGGAACTTCAAACGTCGGGGACGTTGACTTGGCGTCCTGTGACACTGATTGCGGGAGCCACGGCTTTACGACCGGGGGTCTATTCCTGCCGGGTGTAGTAGCCGTCGAAGGCGGTGGTCCAGGTCTCGCCGCCGTCGGTCGAGCTCTCCCAGTGCTGCCGAACACGACCGTCCTTGAGTGGGGTCCACGTCACGCGCTGAATGTTCGCCGCGTTCGAGTCGTCGACCAGCACCATGCTCCCCTTCTTGAAACCGCCTTTCAGGAATAACGGGGTCCCCTGGTTGTCGATCCAGGTCTGGTGCCACGTGTCGGTGTTCTGATCGTAGAAGCTGAGGCTCGTGCCCGTGTAACCGCCCGGCGCCTCGTACCGCTCTTGAATGACGCATCCTTCGTGGATGGCTAGGATCCGGTTCGTGGCGGTTCTTCCCGGGTTGGCCTCGGTCGTGACGTCCCACGTTCCAACCCAGAAGTCGAATTGCCGGTGCTGGCGCGTGTTGCACGGTTTGAGGTGGTCGAGGGCGGATCGGTAGTCGGGGTCGTTCTTGATACGCTCGAACTCCTTGGCGTTCTTCACCGCGAAATAATAGCCGGTTCCGGTCTCGGCCAGCGCGTCGAGCCACTCGACCGCAAGACCCGTAGCGCCTTCCGCGGCGTAGGACTTCGCCAGGTTGAACATGACGAGCTGCTCCGGCTGGTAACCCTTGTCCTGCGCGTGGGTGAACGCCTCGACCGCCGGCTTGTACTGCTCGAGCTTGTGGAAGGTGAGCCCCAGCTTGAACCACGCCTCGGCGTTGTCGGGCTCGGCCTCCGTGACCGCGCGGTAGGCTTCCGCCGCGCCGCTCCAGTTCTCCTCGCCGTACAGCGCGTCCGCCCGCTCGAGCCCGGTCGCCGGTTCGTCCTGCGCCGGTGTCAGGGTCGCCACGAGGAGCAGTGAGGCGAGTACCGCGGTTCCCAGGTTTGTCATCGCGATCCTCCGACTATTCCTTGCGGGCGCGCTCGAGCGCCCGTTGCACCCTGCGCTGCGCCGCCCGGAGCGGCGACTCGTCCAGGCGCCCGGCCTCCTCGAACACCTCCTGCAACGACGTCCCGATACCCTCGACGCGCCGTCGCAGCTCGGCGTCGTCGGTCACCCCCAGGTGCAGCAGGCCAAACGTCAGCGCGCCACCCGCGTTGGTGATGTAATCCGGCGCGTAGAGAATACCGCGCCGGTGCAAGGCATCGGCATTGGAGGGCTCGGCGAGCTGGTTGTTCGCTGAACCCGCGACGGCGGCGCACCGCAGCCGCTCCACGGTCTCGCTGTTAATGATCGCACCGAGAGCGCACGGAGCGAAGATATCGCAAGGCGTTACATAGACATCCCCGGGAGGCACGACATCGCCCCCGAGATCACCGGCGATCTGGTGGGTCTTGGATTCGTTGAGATCGCTGAGCATCACGTGCGCACCGGCCTCGGCCAGATGTTGCGCCAGGGGCTTTCCAACGTGGCCGACACCCTGCACCAGGACCGACCTTCCCGTCAGATCGGCGCTGCCGAGCCGGCGTGCAGCCGTCGCCCGGATGGCGGCCAGCACACCGAGCGCGGTGAAGGGCCCCGGGTCGCGCGCCGTCCGCGAGTCACGATCGACGCCGTGGACGTAAGTCGTGTGCTCGGCGAGCGCGACCATGTCGTCCTCGGTGGTCCCGAGGTCGCAACCCGTCATGAAGCTCCCGTGAAGACTGTTCAGAAGCAGCGCGTAACGCTTTAGCAGACCCGCGCGTTCGCTGTTCTCGAGCGGGCGCGACAACGCGAGCACGGCCTTCCCGCCGCCAAACGGAAGGTCGATGGCTGCCCACTTGTGGGTCATGCCCTCGGCGAGCCGCATGCCGTCGATGAGACCCTGCTCGGGGGAGTCGTAGACCTGCATCCGGGTCCCGCCGGTCGGGGTGCCGAGCGTGTCGTGGTGAAGAACGATGAAGATCCAGGATTCCGTCGAGGGGTCGTAACGAGACAGGACGCCGACGCCGTCCCAGTTTTCGATCAGGTGTCTCATGATCACGCCAAGGCTACGCCTCGCTTCCGAGCACTGCAACCCGGCGAGCTTCCTGGAGCACGATCACTTGAACAGACCGTCCTGCCGACCGATCCCCTCGATACGCATCAGCGCGCGCTTGATGCGGAGCCCACCGGTGTAACCACCCAGCTGACCGCCCGCCGCGATTACGCGGTGGCACGGAATCACGATTGGGACCGGGTTCTTGCCGAGCGCGTTCCCCACGGCCCGACTCGCCGTGGGTTGCCCGATGTCGCGGGCGACCTCTCCGTAGCTGAGCACACGGCCAAAAGGGATCTTCGCCGTCACATCGAGCACCTTGCGCTGGAACGGTGTGACTGACCGCAGATCAATGGGCAGCCTGAAACGTTTGAGTCTGCCTTCGAAGTACCGATCGAGCTGGCGGATCTCGCGCTCGAGCTTGGTCGGCGCGAAGTCGGGCAGCAGATCGATCCGCTCGAGCTCGTCGAAGAACTGGTCGTCGGATTTCCGGAACGAGATCGTCACGAGCCCCTGCTTCGTTCTCGCGACGAGAACCGGTCCAAACGGAGCGTCGATCTTGCCGCAGTACGCACGGCGTTCCTCTAAAGTGCGCGCGAGCCGGGTACGAGCCGTCTTGTAGTCGCGCTCGACCCGACCTTCGCCGGTCTCGATGGCGCTCTCGAGCCGGCGGTCCCGGCCGGCCTGCTCGCGGCACTCGGAACAGACACGCGCATGACCGGCGGCCCAGCGGTTGTCCTTGGCCGAGGCCTCGCCGAGCAGGGCGCGGAGCTGGATCTCGTCAAAGCGTTTGCAGTCGGCGTTCATCGTGACCTCCCGGCGGCGGTCGTCGCATGCGGGGCATCCAAACTCGCGAGAAGCCGCCGCAGCTTGGTCATGGCCTGGTAGACGTGAGCCCTCGCGGTCTGCTCCGAGCAGCCGAGGGTCGTGGCGATCTCCTGGTAGGGGAGCCCCTCGTACTTCCGCTGGACGAGTGCGATTCTCTGGCGTTGGGGGAGTGTCCGGACGAGCACGAGCACCGCGTCGGCGAGACGCCGCGCGCGGACCTGGGATTCCGGGTCGCCGTCCCTACCGGCGAGATCGACGACATTCTCGATCGGCAACGCCGCGCGGATCTTCTTCGAGCGCGCCAGATCGATCGCCACCCGCCCGGCGATGCGGTAGAGCCAGGCACGGTGGTTGGCGCCTTCCGGCAGCTTTCGAAAAGCCCTCAAGGCCCGGAGAAAGGTGTCCTGGAGGACGTCGGCGGCGTCATCGGGATTTGCGGTCACGCGTCGCGCGAATCGGTAAATCTCGCGCTCGTGGCGCTCGAGCAGATCTTCGAAGCGCATGACGGTTCCTTGTCCCCCGGCCTGTATAACACCTGCCTTCCCCCGATGTGAAAGAGGGGGGCATCTACTTTCGAGAGTGGGGACGTCCCCCTTGGTCGAGAGTGGTGGGCAAAAGGTACACGTCCCCAAACGCGGGGTTTGGGGACGGGTACAAAAGTGGGGGTTTAGGGACAGCTTAACTTCGGGTGTAGCGGGTGACGAGGGGACGGCAGACCTGGTCGCAACAGCCGCGAGGAACGGTAGGTAGCGGCGGCTCCAGCGGTTCGCGGGTTTGATGGGCCACGCGCAGGGCGTCGAGCCGGTCGCAATCGGCGCAGCGCGGGATGCGGGAAAGTCCCAGCAGTCTCAATGCGTCATCGTGACGGAGCTCCAGGGTGTTGGCGAAGGTCTTCATGGTGCCCCCCTTGTGTCATCAATAGGTAACCGCCATCGCTTTTCTTATTCGCGGCGCGCCGGTTACAGTTTTGTCATCGCGCCCCACGGCCCCGGTTTGCCTCCGCCGCCGGGATCCCCAATCTTTGCTCGTGTGGTGGGTCGCTTCCCGCGTCAGCGAAAGGTCTGCTCTTCGACCGGGTGTCGGAAGGGGTGCCTCCATGAAGGTGAGCCCGAAAACGATGCGGACGACGGTCGTCGCGCTGCTGGCCGTGGTCGTGACCACGGTCGGGTGCTCGACCGACCCGCCGCCTCCGGTCGGCGTGCCGGACGAGCATCTCGCGCTCTACGAAATGATCCACGCCTACCGTCAGGACCACGAGGCGGCCCTCGAGCTGATCGTCTCCGGTGACGAGGTCGCCGGTCGCAATCTCCTGGCCGCCGCGACCGATCGGCTCGCCGTCGCCGCCGAGGTGTGCTCGAAGAGCCCCGGTTGCGACATGGAGCTCTTCACGGACGCCGGCACGCGAGCGCTCCAGAATCGGATGGCCGTCGAGATCAACCCCGCGGCCTCGTCGCTCACCGAAGCCGTCCCCGAGATCGGCCGCACCGTGACGCTTCTGAACGGTCAGGATCTCCGCGAACTGATCCCCGTCAACCCCCGTGTCCAGGCCGCGCTCAACGACTGGCTGACCTGGAACCGCCCGGCGTTGATGAACGCCTACGACAACTACCAGTTCCTGCGTGACCGGGTCGCGCCGGTCTACGAGAAGGCCGGTCTTCCCGAGGCGCTGCTGTTCGGCATGATGGCCAAGGAGACGGGCGTCAAGGCGCACGCTTACTCACGCGCGGGCGCGGCCGGCCCGTTGCAGTTCATGGGCCGCACGGCGCGCCGCTACGGTCTCGGGATGGACGACGGCTTCGACATGCGTCTCGACGCGGTCGCCGCCACCCGGGCCAACGTCGCCTACCTCAACGACCTGTTCCGCGTCTTCAACAACGATCTCGAAAAGGCGATCGCGGCGTACAACGTCGGCGACGGGCGGCTTCGCCGTCTCGAGCGCAAACACGATGGCGCCGGGTTCTGGGAACCGGAGCTGTACTACGCGCTACCGTCGGAGACCCGCGATTACGTCCCGCAGGTCTTCGCGGCGGCGCTGCTCTTTCTGCATCCGGAAGAGTTCGGTCTGGTGCTACCCGAATACGAGACGACGCTCACGACCGTGACTCTCGTCGAAGACGCCGCGCTCGACGAGCTCACGGTCTGTCTCGGGCAGGAGCACAACCCCGACGGCTGGTTCAGGACGCTGCGCAACCTCAACCCGCGGGCGGACCCGAGCGAGCGGCTCCCGGCCGGATCCACCCTCGAGATGCCCTCGATCGCGGTCCCGACCTACGTCGAGCGATGTGTGGGGGATACCGCGCTGCGGACGCTGGCGCGCGATCTACACGATGCAACCTATCCCGATCGACCGGAGTGGATGCACTACACGGTCAGAACGGGTGACACGCTAGCCGAGATCGTGGCGCGCCACCCGTGTACCTCCGTGCCCAAACTGGCGGATCTGAACGGGATCCACTCCCCGGACTACGTCATCCATCCGGGGCAGCGGATCACCGTCCCGGGGTGCGGCTAAACGCTAGTTGTGCCCGTGCCCCGAGTGGTCAGCGTGGTCGTGACCCTCCCCACCTTCCATCATCTTGGCGTACTCGTCGATGGTCTTCTGCGCGTGCGCTTGGATCATCTCGACGACCTCGGGCTTGTCTGAGGTCATGAGACTGATGTGCGTACCCCACCCGGTTTCGATCTCTTCGTAGTTGACGCCGTTCGCGATCAGGTTGCCGTAGGACATACAGAAACCGCACAACGGCATCTGCTCGCCGGCCTCGAGCTTGGCCATCACCGCCTTCATGTTCTTTTCCGCACGCTCCATCTTCGCGACGTAGGCCGGGTCGATGACCGCGACGGACATGCAGCCGTTCGAAACCAGGTGGGTCTCCCACTGCATGTGCTCCATCAGTCCTTCCTCGGCAGCCATGTTTTTGCAGATCGCGCATCCTTCCAGATCGAACCACTCGCCCTCGCCCGTTGCCGCCGGAAGCCCGAGCACACAAACGGCGAAAACCGCGAGCGTTATCGTGACTGTCTTCTTCATCACCATCCTCCTTTGGTCTCCCTGCGCGGCCCGATTATAGCAGCGCGCCCGCTTGCCAAATCCCGCAACTCGACTCACTCTGAGATACCTAAGAGGTCCCAAAGACGCAGAAAAATCGAGAGCCCGGGGTCAGGCACCTTTGAAGTGCCCGACTCCGCTTCAGGGTTGGATGCAGGTGTCGTTGAGATCCTGGGGCTGTCCGCAACTGCTCGCGGCGAAGGGTGGGCGCTCGTTCTCCACGCCCGCCAGCCGGTCCCTGCCGTAGGAGCCCTCGTCCGTGCCGTTGTTGCCGACGACGACGAAGAAGTACGAGCCGGCCCCCGGATTGAACGTCGAGTACGACCCGCTGTTTCCGATACTGCAGACATCGTCGAACCAGTAGCTCGACACGAGGTCGATCGGGCCGTAGTAGATGTTGTTGTTGGTCGTCCCGCAGGTCACGCCGTAGGTGAGTGCGATGTTCCCCGTCCCGTCGTCGTAGCTCGTGATCAACAATGGATCGAGCCCCGGTCCCGAGGTCTCGCCCGGGTTGTTGGCAAGCGAGACCGTGACCGCGAGCGTGGTCGCGTTTGCGGCATCGCCGTTGGCCCCCTGTCCGTCGTTGGTCGAGTTCCCGGCTGCGTAGAGGGTGATCGTCATCGGTGTGATCGGCGCCTGCCAGTCGAAATTCCAACTGATCCCGCTTCCCCCGTCAAACTTTGGAAACTGGTGGACGATCTCGCGATTCAAAACAAACGTCGACGCGTCCGTCGCGATCAGATTACCGCGCGAGGCGGCGACATCGAGGCCCCCGGATATCTGCTGTCCACCGGTGATGGTCAGGGTATAGGTGTTGGTCGATCCGGCGGCCACCGTCGTCGGTCCGACAAGCGTGACCGTTGGCGCGATGCCTCCCCCGTGGCAGTCGGTGCAGATGGCGCCGCCGTTCGTCAGGGGGTCCCCCGAGTAACCCGAGATCCCGCCCGACGACGCCAGTGCCAGGCCGACAAGGGCAAGCGCCGGAACCAGGGTGAGCAGAACCGCACCCGCCCGTCGCAAACGGTTTCTGTTGTGCATCGGTGACCCCCCTCACAAAGATCTACCCCGATTCAGCCGGGTCAGCACACCGCATAGTGGACATTCGCGGTCAACTATCGAAGGTGAGGGGCGGGTCGGGCACCCAGAAGTCGGGGTCGGAGAAGCCGCTGACGGTGTCGGCCTCTCGTTGCAAAGCGTGCAGTCTGTCCTCGAGAGTCGAGCGCATGGCCTCGATCTCCGCCGGTCGAAGCTTGGGAGGGACCTCCATGGGCTCGCCGATGAGGACGTGAACCTTCGCGAACGGGAGCGGCAAAGCTGTGCGATCCCACGTTTTCTTGAAGACGTGCGCGGATCGCGACGACGCGGCGATCGGCAGAATCAGCCCCCGGGTTTTTGAGGCGGTGGAGATCACGCCCGACTTCACCACCAGACGCGGACCTTTTGACCCGTCCACAGCAAGCACCGGTGACAGAGTCGGATCCTTCCTGACCGCCCGGATGATCGTGACCAACCCCTCGGCTCCGCCCCGCCCGGACGACCCTCGCACCACCTGGTATCCGAGGGCACGCTCGATCCGGGCCATGACCTCGCCGTCGAGACTCTTCGAGCACAGGATCAGCCATCGGACGTTTCTGCGGCTCATGTGGTACAGCAGCTGAAACGACCTGCCGTGGAGAAAGGCGGCGACGATCGGGCGGTCGCCCGCGTTGGCTTTGTCCAGAATGTGGCCGCGTGTCTCGCGAAAGCGCCACGACCAGCCCAGCAGGCGGATCAAACCGAGCCCGAGGGTGGGCGCGATGTTGAGCATGAAGAATCGTTTTGCCGGGCCGGGCACGCGCGGTTCCCTCGTGGTGTTCAAGGCTTCAGACCAATTCTACTGCACGGTCCCGCGCCGGCATTTGCAGTCCCCGACAACGCGGACAGGGCCGAAACCACCGAGAAAAATCCTTTACTTTGAACAGTTTTGGCGGTTGCCGCAGGTCTCTTTCGCCGTACATCTACGCGAGAGGACGGAGGATCCATGACTCGGGACAACAACTCCATCGGTGAACACATCAACCGGCTCGCACGCGAGACCCGAGCGTCGTCATCGTTCGTGACACGTGTCCGCGCGCTCTTTTCTCGCAAGGGGATCTCTCTCGACTCCGACTGTCATCCCTACGCCGAGGCGCTCGAAAACGCGTTCGTGCGCGAGCGTATGATCCGCGAGCGCGCCGACGAAACTCGCGAGCGCATCGAGAAGCTCCAGGAGCAGCTCGTCGAAGTGAGCTCGGCGTTCAACGGCCACCTCGAGCGCCTCAAGAAGATCCAGGCGGCCCTCAACCGCAAGTTCCCCGTCTCCGGGCACACGAAGCCCGCCGCGAAGACCACCGACGCCGGGCACAAGCCTCGGACGCGCCGCGTCAGGCTTCAAGTCGACAAGGGGTTTCTCGTGCCGGGACCGGAGGACGTCCAGTAGATCTCAGGCCGTCTGCTCGAGAGCCGTTCCCTCGATCTCTTCTTCCAGCGTATTCTCGCCGTCGTGTCCGAGCCGCACCGGTTTGTTCTCACGGATCGTCTCGAGCCGCACCGGCCGGCGCCAGACCTGCACCATGTTGGCCAGGACCTCCCGCGCCCAGTCCAGCCGGAGATCCACGCCGAGGTGACGATGGACGAGTAACAGCTCGCCGCGGTTGTTGTAGTTCGCATCGACAAGCTCAATCACCGGTCGCCCGCCGTTGGTGAAGTAGAACAGCAGCGTCTGCTTGATCTTGTCGAACTCACGGGTCGAGATTACCGGCTCGCCGGTCCGGCGGTGGCGCTCGGACAGGAACAACTGCTGCTCCTGACAGAACTCGGGCGTCAGGAACTCGTCGAGGAAGGTGCCGTCGTTGTGGAGCCGCCGGACTTCGAAGATCTTGTCTCGACCCTTGCCGACCTTGTGGTCCCAGGCGCCGCGCTCGGCCATGTCGTCGCAGCGATCCCAGTCGAACCCGAACTGTCCCTGGTTCCAGCGCCGCTCGATGTCCCGGAACAGCTCGAGACCGAGCTTGTACGGGTTGAGCTTCCCGGGCGTGGTCGCGACCGTGCCCGAATGGCGATCCGCATAGTCGATCAGCTCGGCGTCCGTGAGGCACTCTTCGGTGAGGATCTTGCTGTGCCAGTACGACGCCCAGCCCTCGTTCATGACCTTGGTCTGGAGCTGCGGTAGGAAGTAGTAGGCTTCCTCGCGCGCGATGTTGAGGATGTCGCGTTCCCAGTTGTCGAGCGGCGCTTGGTGCAGCAGGAACCCCAGAACGTCCCGCTCGGGGTTGGGCGGGAACCTCCGGGCGTCTTCCTTGGCGTCCGAGAGCTTCTGACGCTGCTCGTCGAGATAGTCCGGCGGGTTGATGTAGCGGTCGAGGTAGTCCTTGGCCGGCATCCGCGGGACCTCGCGCTCGACCGACTCGGTCTCCGTATCCTGCTGCTCAGGCGAGCCGTTGTCCTTGCGGAAGACGGCCTCCGGGTCGATCAGATCATCGATGCACAGACAGGCCTCGACGAACTTCTCGACCTTGTCCACACCGAACCGCTCCTGGTAGCGACGAACGCGTGTCGAATGGTTCGCCATGGCATCAACCATCTTGCGGTTGGTGTGCGCGAAGTAGACGTTGTTCTTGAAGAAGTCGGCGTGGCCGTAGACGTGCGCCATGACCATCTTCTGGTCGATCATGGCGTTGCCTTCCAGCAGATAGGCATAGGTCGGGTCGTTGTTGATGACCATCTCGTAGATCTTGTGCAGACCGTATTCGTAGCTCTTGGAAAGCTGCTGGAACTCCATGCCGAAGCGCCAGTGCGGGTACCGCGTCGGGAAGCCGCCATAGGCCGCCAGGGCGTTCATCTGGCGGTAGTCCACCATCTCGAAGACCGTCTGGAAGAACGTCAGACCGAACCGCGTCGCGATCTCCTCGATCCGCTCCTGTTCGCGTGCCAGCTCACTCGGTATCGACATCGTCACCTGCCCCGGCCTAGAAAGGACTTGATCGAATCCATGATCGCGTCCCGGTTGGGAATCTTCGAGAGCGCGACACGCTCGTCCTCGGGGAACTTCTCCTTGAGGGCGTCGTGGAACTCGCCGCTGGTGCCGTAGCTTTCCACCTGCCCGTAGCCGAACAGATTCAGGTTCGGGAGCAGACGGTCCTCCAGGAGATCGCAGCACCGCTCGGTGTCTTGGCGGCTGTAGTTCTCGCCGTCGGTGAAGTGGAAGAGGTAGAGGTTCCACTCCGCCCGAGGGAATCGCTCGGCGACGATCTGTGCGCACAGCTCGTATGCCGACGAGATCACCGTGCCGCCGGATTCGCGAATACGGAAGAACGATTCCCGATCAACTTCCTTGGCGACCGCGTCGTGGACGACGTAGACGGTCCGGACGCCCTGGTAGTGGCTGCGAATCCACGAGTCGATCCAGAACGACTGCGTCCGGACGATCTCCTTCTGATCCGCGCCCATCGATCCCGAGACGTCCATGGCATAGACGATCACGGCGTTGGTCCGCGGCTGCGGGACGGGCTTGGCAATGCGATAACGCCGGTCGGCGCGGAGCAGCTCGATCTTGGGATCGTCGGGGTCGTAGGCCCCGCTGGCGATCATGCGTTTGAGCGCCTGGCGGTACGAGCGTTTGAAGTGCCGCAGCGACTCGGGACCGACGGGGCCGATGCCCGAGTACCGTCCCGAGCTCGTCTGGATCTCGTCCTTGCCGCGGGGCTCGATCCGCGGGAGCTCGAGCACCTCGCCGAGCATCTGGGCAAGCTCCTCGATCGTGAACTCGGCCTCGAGAATGTGCTGTCCCGGGTCCTTGCCGGCGCCGGTGCCCTCTCCGGCCTCGCCTTCTCCCTGCCCGACGCCCTTGCCGCCGGGGTCGTGGACGAACCGCGGGAGCTCCAGCTGCGGAACGGGGATCGAGACGACGCGCTTGCCCTCGGTCCCGATCATCTCCTGACGGCCGAGGTGCTTGCGCAGCTCCTCACGCACCCGCCCCTTGACGATCTGGCGAAACCGATTCAGATCAGGTTCGATCTTCGAGACTGCCCAACCATTACCCATGCGTTGCCCGTCCGGTTTGTGCTGCCGTCTATCTTTCATTGACGTCACCCCTGGCGAAGATGCTCGCAACGAAGTGCAGCACGTCGGACGCGCACGAGTCGCAGTAGTTGTAGTCGCGAACGAGGCGTCCCCGGACGATGTCGATCTTCTCCTGGGTCTCCTTGTCCACGACACTCGAGACGAGGCTGGTCAGCTTGATGGTGTCCTTCTGGTCCTCAAACAGCTTGAGCTCGAGGGCCTTGTGCAGCCGCTCGTTGGTGCGGTAGTCGAACTTCTTCCCCTCGAGCGCAAGCGCGCCGATGTAGTTCATGATCTCGCGCCGGAAATCGTCCTTGCGGCTGTCGGGGATATCGATCTTCTCTTCGATCGACCGCATCAGGCGCTCGTCGGGCTCTTCGTCCTGACCGGTGTACGGGTTGCGAACCCGCTCCTTTTGGGTGTACGCCTTGACGTTGTCGACGTAGTTGCCGCAGAGCCGCGAGATCGCGGCCTCGTCCGCGGCGATGGCGCGCTGGACCTCGTTCTTGACGATGTCCTCGTACTCCCGGCGGACCTCGTCGAGCAGCTCGGTGTAGCGCTGGCGCTGGTCCTCGCTCGTGATCAGCGCGTGGTGCTTCAAGCCCGAGTCGAGCTCGTTGAGCACCATGAACGGATTCACGCAACGCTGGTTGACGTCGGAGACAAGCGCGTTGCTGATCTTGTCCTGAATATAGCGCGGGGAGATGCCCTCCATACCCTCGCGCTGCGCTTCCTTGCGTAGCTCTTTGACGTTGTCCTCGGTATAACCCGGCAACGTCTTGCCGTTGTACAGCTTGAGCTTCTGCATCAGCGAGAGATTGTGTTTCTTGGGCTCCTCGAGCCGCGTGAGCACCGCCCACATCGACGCCATCTCGATCGTGTGCGGCGCGATGTGCTTTCCCTTGATCTTGTCGGGGTTGTAGTCCTTCTTGTAGATCTTGATCTCTTCGCCGATCTTCGTGATGTAGGGGATGTCCACCTTGACCGTACGGTCGCGGAGGGCTTCCATGTACTCGTTGTTCTGCAGGCGGCGGTACTCGGGCTCGTTGGTGTGGCCGAGGATGACCTCGTCGATCCAGGTCTGCTGGAACTTCTTCGGCTTGATGACGTGTTCCTGACTCGCGCCGAGGAGCTCGTAGAGGAACGCGACGTCGAGCTTGAGGACCTCGATGAACTCGATCAGGCCACGGTTGGCGATGTTGAACTCGCCGTCGAAATTGAAAGCCCTCGGATCGGAGTCCGAGCCGTACTCGGCGATCTTGCGGTAGTTGATGTCGCCGGTCAGCTCGGTGCTGTCCTGGTTCTTCTCGTCCTTGGGCTGGAATGTGCCGATCCCCACGCGGTCCTGCTGGCTCAGCAGCAGGCGACGCACCTGGATGTGGCTCAGCACACGCGACCAGTCGCCGTTGTTCTTTGCCAGCAGCTCGCTGAACTCCTGCCGGCAGAACGGGCAGAGGTCGCCCTCGATACGGACGCGCGGGCCGTCGGCCGGGCGGTCCTCGTTGAGCTGTTCGACGATCATCGGCCGCAGGTCGTTGGGCACGAGGTGGAGGGGCTCCTCGTGCATGGGGCACGCAATGACTTCGGCGCGGCGGTCGAGATCGCGGATCCAGCCAAAGGTGAAGAGCGCACCCTCGGTCTTCCTGGAGTAATCCTCGAGACCGATCTTGAGCAGCCGCGCGATCGTGCTCTTCGACGATCCCACCGGACCGTGAAGAAGAATGACACGCTTCTCTGTGCCGTAACGGTTCGCCGCGCTCTTGAACATCGAAACGAGCTTCATCAACGGGATATCGAGACCGTAGATCGCGTCTCGTCCGTCCTGGATTTCGTCGTCGAAGAAGTTGTAGTGGATGATCTTCTTCTTGTTGTCGGTGTACTCACGTACGCCGAAGGAGAGGATCATGTCGTAGATCCTCTCGAACGCAGAGCGCGTCACTCGTGGATTACGCTTGACGATGTCGAGATAGTCGCTGAACGACCCGGTCCAGTTGCGCTCGGAGTAGCCGTCGAGGTCCAGTGCGCGTCTGGCATTCGAAATGATGGCTTCGCCCGATGACATGAACGACCCTCCCGTCTCGCGCCTCTGAGCTCGGCGAGATGCGTATATGTGCTCCCCATCAATCAACATAGGCAATTCGTGTCACTCGTCCACCAAGATGTAACTCCAGGCCCAAATGCAACAAAGTAGTTGCACCAAAATAGGGACACTCTGGATTTAGGACGGAGCATCTGATTCCAGAACCGTCGCGGCCCTGTATACCCGCAGGGCGGAAAATCCGGAGTGTCCCCATTTCCGGGCGGAGGGTCCATTAGAATGGTGGTTTCACTCAGACGGAGGTCGTCATGGGTCGGAAGGGTCTTCTCGCCCTGGTTCTGCTGGGGCTCGTCCTGTCGGGGAGCGGCGCTTTCGCCGACACCCTGCTGGTCGCCAACAAGTCGGATCACACACTCAGCTTCGTCTCGACGGAGACGGGAGAGATCGAGGGGACCGTGTCGACCGGGCAGTTCCCCCACGAGGTCTCGGTGTCGCCGGACGGTCGCGTCGCGGTCGTCACCAACTACGGCGATCAAGAGAAGGCGGGATGGACCCTGACCGTGGTGGACGTCGCCGCGCGCAAGGTCCTCAACACCATCGATCTGGTCGGTCACTACCGGCCTCACGGTCTTGCGTGGCTTCCGGACGGGAACGTCGTGGTCACCTCCGAGGCCAGCGCGAAGGTCCTCGTGGTCAACCCGAGCACCGGCGAGACGCTCAAGGAGATCCCGACCGGACAGAGGATCTCGCACATGGTCGTCGCGACCGCGGACGGCAAGCGCGCCTTCGTGGCCAATATCCGTTCGGGCAGCGTGACGGTGATCGATCTCGAGAAGGGCGTGAAGATCAAGGACATCAAGACCGGCGCCGGTGCCGAGGGCATCGCGCTGACACCGGACGGCAAGGAGCTATGGGTCAGCAACCGCAGCGCCGGCACGCTCACCGTCATCGATCCGTCATCGCTCGAGATCCTCGACGAAATCGAGTGCCCTGGTTTTCCGATCCGGGTCGCCATCACTCCCGACGGCAAGACCGTTCTGGTCTCGTGCGCGGCCAACGGCGAGCTCGCCGCGTTCAAACGTTCCAAGCGCAAGGAGATCGCGAGAAACAAGTACGAGCTCGAGGTGGTCGAGGGATCCCAAGAACGTCTGTTCGGCGGGAGATTCGGCGGCAGCCCGGTCCCCGTGGGACTGCTGGTCCACCCAGACGGCACGCGCGCGTACGTCGCGGCGACGCAGGCCGACGTCGTTCTCGTGGTCGATCCGACCACGCTCGAGCTCATGGAGACCTACAAGGCCGGTCGCGAGCCCGACGGTATGGCGTTCTCGACCGTGAAGTAGAACGTGCGAACCGTCTTTCTGCCGTCCCTTCTCAACGGCCCGTGCGACGACCCGGGGTTATGGGTCGATCTTCTGGACGAGGGACGCTCGGTCCTGATCGATCTCGGAAGCCTGACGCACGTCGCGACGCGGAAGCTCATGCGCGTCGAGCGCGTCGTGGTCAGCCACACCCACATGGACCACTTCGCCGGGTTCGACCACTTGCTCCGCCTGATTCTCGGGCGCGAGAAGGAGCTCGTGGTGACGGGCCCACCGGGCTTTCTCCGTCACGTCCAGGGGAAGATCGACGCCTACGTCTGGAACCTGATCGACGCCTACCCGGTCCGGCTCGTGGCCGAGGAGATCGACGGGGATACGGTGCGGTCCGTGCTGTACACCGGCCCGGGCCGCATGGCGCCCGAGCCTCTCCCGGACCGTCCCTTCACCGGGGTGATCCACGGCGAGCGGTTGTACACCCTGCACGTCGCGGTGCTCGACCACGGGATCCCAGTCCTCGCGGCCGCGCTCTGCGAGACCGAGCACATCTCGGTCAACCGCGACCGCGTGCTCAAGGCCGGACTCTCGCCGGGCGAATGGCTGCGCGAGCTCAAGCAAGCGGTCCGCCGCTGCGAGGCCGACGATCGCGAGATCGTCGCGGACACGCTCGACGGCGCCACGCGTGTCTACACCCGACGCGAGCTTGCCGAGGAGATCATCCTGCGAAGTCCGGGGCAAAGGCTCGCGTACGTCACCGACATCCGCGACACACCCGAAAACGTCGAGCGCGTCGTCGAGCTCGCCCAGGGAGTCGACCTGCTGGTATGCGAGGCGGCCTTTCTGCACGAAGATAGCGCTCTTGCGACCGAGCGATGCCATCTGACGGCCCGGCGAGCGGGAGAGATCGCGCGTGCGGCTGGGGCGAAGCGGCTCGCGCCGTTCCACTTCTCGCCCCGTTATCAGGGTCGTGAGCAGGAGCTGATCGAGGAGGCAGCCACGTTTTTCGACGGGCCGGTGCTCACACTGCCAACGTGCTGATCAGGCGCCCTCGCGCTCGCTCGCGATGGCGTGCCGTCGCCGCGGCGGGATGCATTGGACCTGTTCGCTGAAGTAGTCGCAGACCTCGTCCACGATGTCCCGCAGCGTGACCAGTCCCACGGCGCGGTCGTCATCGTCGACGATGGGAATGTAGCGGTCCCCACCTCCGAACATGCGGTTCATCGCGTACGCGATCGGATGGTCGAGGGCGAGCGTCTCCGGGTCCGACTGCATGAAGTCGTTGACCGTCACTTCGTCGGCGCAGACCCCGTCGAGCGGGATCCTGTTCAACAGGTCGCGCTCGGTGACGAGCCCGGCGAGCGTGCCGTTCTCGCTGTCGATGACGCACGCGCCCACACCAGCTTCCCGCATGGTTCGGATGGCCGCCGACAGGGTGCTCCCCGTCGCGATCCTGACGACCGATCGTAGGTGGAGCGTCCGCAGCGGGTCTTCGAGCCTCGACGAGTCCAGATGATGGCGGCCCGCCTTGCCGGGCTCGGGCCACAGGTCCTCCCGTCCAAGTCCGCCCGGGAACACGTCTTCACTCATCATTGGTCTCCTCACCCGGCTGACTGGAAGGGCCGGCAGGCGCCGGCCGAGCTCGATAGCTACCGACCAGCTTACTTCAAGAATGTAACCTTCCAGTCAGACTTTCCAGGCCAAAAGCGAAAACGCGCCAAAGGTCGCCTTAATTGTGCCCCGAAGGGCACCGATTCCCACCCATCATCAGGGAGCCAAATGGTCCGCACGGAGCCGGATCGCTGCTGGTATAGTGCGGAACTTTCCGGACTGCGCGCCGCGGGGCGGTCGGCCCGGCCCGCGCAGGGGGGACCGGCATGGCGAAGCGGAAGGCACGCAAGTTCTTCAACCGGGTTCTCATCATCGCGGCCGCGGCCATCGTGGTCCTCCTGGCGCTCGCGCTCTTTCGAACCGGGGCGCCACCCATGGTCACGATCGAGCCGGGGCTCCCCGGGATCGGCCGGCGCACACCCGTCACCGTGACGGTCGAGGAAGGCGGACGCGGTCTCGGCAACATCAAGGTCGAGCTGGTCCAGGGCGATCTCAGGGCGACGCTGGGCGAGCGCGCACACGTGCCGCGCGAGTTCTGGATGTTCTGGGGACCGCGCCAGACGCGCGACGTTCTCGAGGTCGTCGCGGGTCGCGACACCGCCCAGGGTCTGCGCGAGGGCGAGGCCACCATCCGCGTCGTCGCCGATCGAGCCGGGACGTGGCTGCGTTATCCCGACCCGGTTGTTGAGGAGCTGGCGCTCGAGGTGCGGTTGCGGCCCCCTTCGCTGCAGGTGCTGTCGACGGGTGTTAACGTCGCGCAGGGCGGCTCCGAGGTCGTCGTCTACCGCGTGGGCGAGTCGGCGGTGCGTGACGGGGTGCGGGCCGGCGATCGGTTCTTTCCCGGGTACGCGCTTCCCGGTGGCGAGGCGGGAGACCGCTTCGCGCTCTTCGCCGTGCCCTACGATCTCGATGACATCGAGCAGGTGCGGCTGCTCGCGATCGACGACGTCGACAACCAGGCCGAGGCGGCGATCGTCAACCGGTTCGGGAGAAAGTCGTTGCGCACGGACACGATCCGGGTGTCGGACGAGTTCATGGAGCGGGTCGTGCCGACGATCCTGTCCAACTCGCCGGAGCTGACCGACCGCGGCAACCTGTTGGACAACTACCTGCAGATCAATTCCGACCTGCGCAACCGCAACGCGAAGACTCTCGAAGAGCTCGCCGCGAGCTCCGCCGAGACGTTCTACTGGTCGCAGCCCTTTCTCCAGATGCCCAACACCAAGGTCATGGCGTCGTTTGCCGAGCGTCGCACCTACATGTACGACGGCCGCACGGTCGACGAGCAGGATCATCTCGGGTTCGACCTCGCCTCGACGCGACAGGCGCCAGTCCCCGCCGCGAACGACGGCAAGGTCGTCCTGGCGCGTTATCTCGGCATCTACGGCAACACGGTGGTCATCGACCACGGCTTCGGGTTGATGAGCCTCTACGGTCACCTGTCGTCGATCGACGTCGCCGAGGGGCAACACGTGGTCCGCGGCGACACCGTCGGCCGCACCGGGGCCACCGGACTCGCCGGTGGCGACCACCTGCACTTCACCATCCTGCTTCAAGGTTTGCCCGTCACACCGATGGAGTGGTGGGACCGCCGCTGGATCCGTGATCATCTCGATGCCAAGCTCGGCGACACGCTGCCGTTCACGCCGTAGCGGGGCGGTTAGCCGAGGTTGAACTCCACCCGGACCACGAAGAAAAAATCGACCGGCTTCCCGTCCACCGTGCCCGGTTCGTATTTCCACTGACGCGCGGCCTCGAGAGCGGCATCCTCGAAACCGAGACCGGGTCGACTGCTGTGCGCCCAGTAGAACCGCGTCGTGCCGTCACGAAGGACGATCCCAACGGCAATCACCGTCGCCTCGATCCTTGGTCCTCGAGCTCGCTCGGGGTAGCTCGGACGCACGTAGGTTTCCTCGTGACGCACGGGGTAAGAGAGCCTGGGATCGACTGTCTCGCGAGGTAAGTTCTTCGTGAACGTCTTCTGGAAGTGGGTGGAGAGCATCTTCTTGATCGATTCCGGCGGGTTCGCGGCGACGAGATCCTCGAGCGCAGGTGCGGCAAGATCGAACCGCTCGGAGCCTCTGAAGTAAAGAAGCTCCAGAGCGGCGCGTTCCCACGGTCTCTTCACCATCTCGCGCACGGCGCCGAGGACCGGCAACATCTCGTCGTCGCCCGAGCACTCCAGCCCGAGTTCGAAGAGACCCGGCAACTCGTCCTCGAGGGCAGCGGCGGCACGCTCGAGCAACGCCGCCGCCTCTTCCGCGCGCCGCTCGGCGACCGCCAGCTTGATGGCCGAGACGTACGGCGCCGGATCCGAGGGGGTGAGGGCAATCCATGTGTCGTGGGCCTCGAGTGCCTCATCGATGCGGCCCAACCGGCCCAGCGATACCGCACTTCCCTGGAGCGCGCCTGCGCGGTCCCCCACATGCTTCAGGTCCTCGGCAAAGAGCTTCGCGGCTTCGTCGTAGAGCTCGAGTGCCTCTTGCCGGCGTCGCTTGGGCAAGACCTCCGCTTTCTGGAAGAGGGTGTAGCCGAGGAGGTAGTGGATCCCCGGAGTGTCGGGCGCGAGGTCGAGCACCATGCGGAAGTGCTCCTCGACCTCGTTCAAACCCACCCGTGGCTTGTCGTCGAGCAGGCGGAGCCCCGCCATTCCGGCGATCAGACGGGCCCGGATATCGACCTGGTTCTCCTCGATCGCCGCGCTGGCCAGGGTGTGGGCCTCGCGGTACTCGCCGGCGGCGAAGGCCGATTCGGCCTCCGCCACGTCTCCGAGGGCCATCGTGGCCACCCCCGCGAGAGCTGCCGTGGCGACAAAAGTGAGGGCCAGAACCTTTCCCATACCCTTTTTTAACACGGGATGAGAAGTTTTCGGCTTTGTCTTGTTGAATTCCTAGACAATTCGTGGAAGAATCTCCGGCGCATGAGTGAAGCCAACCCAGATCGCAGCGAGGCCAGACACCCCATCAAGGTTGTCGCCCGC
>JBFJTV010000006.1:0-18236 GCA_041625075.1 Candidatus Polarisedimenticolaceae bacterium
CCACGCCAGAAGAATCCAGCGCCATCGCGAACGCTGGACATCCCGCTCGCGGACCACCGGACGGTTACGCCAAGCCGGCGCTCCGCCGTGGGCCCGCCGGGTGGGCCTGCTCGGGGTCCTCTTGCCCGGAGCCCGCGTGCCGCGGGATTGTCGAGCGGGTCGAAGCGGTCGTGCGGGCTGCATTCAAATCCTCTCGGCGACACGAAGACGCGAGCTCCGCGCGCGTGCGTTTTCTCGAACCTCGTTCTCGGTCGGTCGCAACGGCTTTCCGGTCAGGATCTTGATGAGGTTCTCCCGCCCACAACCGCACATTGGGAGCTTCGGTGGGCAGATGCACCTCTCCGCGAGGGAGCGCATGGCGTGTTTGACGGCGCGGTCCTCGAGCGAGTGGAACGAGATGACGGCAAGCCGGCCCCCGCGTCGGAGTAACTTGACACCGGAGATCACGAGCCGGTCGAGCCCTCCGAGCTCGTCATTGACCGCGATACGAAGCGCCTGGAAGCTACGCGTCGCCGGATGGATCCGGTAACGCCGGCTTTTCGGTCCCGCGACCCGCTTGACGAGCTCGGCAAGCTGACGCGTCGTCGTCAACGGCTCGCGTTCGCGCTCGCGCACGATGGCGCGCGCGATCGCGCCGGCCTGACGCTCCTCGCCGTACCTCCGGAGGATGGTCCGCAACTCGGTCTCGGGAAGCGTCGCCAGCAGGTCCGCCGCGGTCGTTCCCCCCTTGCGGTTCATGCGCATGTCGAGCGGGCCGTCGGCGCTGAACGCGAAGCCGCGATCGGGGTCGTCGAGCTGGAGCGAGGAGATGCCGAGATCGGCAACGATCCCGTCCACGGCCCAGACCTCACGATCCTCCAGCAATTCGCCCAGATCCCGGGCGTCACCATGAATCGCGGTGAACCGCTCTCCGAACCTGGCCAGACGCTTTCTTGCGAAGGAGAGGGACTCGAGGTCGCGATCGATACCGAGAACTCGACCGTCCTGTCCGACCGCTTCCAGTAATGCTTCGGTGTGGCCCCCGGCGCCGACCGTACAATCGACGAGCGTGCTGCCGGGCGATGGTCGCAGCCACTCGAGAACCTCGTGGAGCATGACCGGACGATGCGGACTCGCCGGGATGGTCATTACGCCCTCTGGGGTCTGCTGCATACCTGTGTGTGATCCTGCGATCTCTTCCAAGTTGCTTGCGTCATCACCCGGAGGTAACGCGCCCCCTCGCTCTCGCTTCGGTCGCCTGTCGTCCTCAGATCCCGAGCTCCGCGAGCACCGCCAGGTCCTCGTCGGTCAGCGGATCGGAATCGAGCTGTTTCTCGAATGCGCCACGATCCCAGACGGCGAGATAGTCCTGCTGTCCGAGCACCGCGACCTCACCGTTGACGCCGGCTCTTTCCCGGAGGAGCGGATGGATGAGGATGCGACCCTGGCCGTCCATCGTCGCGCACTGGCCGTAGTAGTTGACGGCGTCCTTGAACCGCATCACCGACGGGTTCAGCGACGACGCACGCGTCAGACGCTCCTCGATCTGCGACCACACCTGCATCGGATAGACCCGGACCGAATCTCCGCGTAGACTCGTCACGAAGAACTCGCTGCCGTACTTCGGCTCGATGGTCGTGCGGAAGGCTGCCGGCAGCTTGAGGCGCCCCTTATCGTCGACTTTGGCGAGTGCATTGCCCCGAAGCATGCCGCTCAGCGCCCGTCCGGCCGGATCCCGGGGAAGTGCAACCCCGACGTGTCTCCGACACGCCGAGCCGTCTCCCTTGCCACGCGGTCCGACTTAGAAGAAGAAAGGAGCGAGGTCGCTCCTTGACCACTCTACTCCACTTCTGACCACCGCGGGCATGTTAGGGAAGTAAGCAACCTACTGTCAAGGGTTTTTGGGGGTCAGGGCGCCCGAAAGTCACACGAAAATAAGGCGATAGCGTCCCCGAAGACGACGAAGCCCGGGACGGGCGTCCCGGGCTCTTGAGAGGGGTAGCACGTTGGCCTCCCCGAGTGGATGGGGTCGTCGGTCGGACTACCCACCCGATGCGGGGGTACTGTCGCCCTGGAGGCCACCCGACCTCCGATCCACGTCCTCTTCGTCCGGGAGCGGATCGGACTCGGGTTGGGGTGTCAGCGCCATCGTCGGAAATCCGTTTGGGCCTTCCTGCACGCCTTCCGGATTGATGGCGCCGAGGAGCTCCCAGTCGACGATTCGCACTTCACGGCCGACCCGATAGGCCATCACCAGACGATCGTCGACGACACGCAGCGACGGCGATGAGGCGAGCTCGTCCGGGCCCGTCACGCGGGTGGGTGAGAACCAGTCCGTCCGACCGCTCCCCAACGCGGTCGCATGGATCGACCCCGTCTGACGCTCCGCGAAGACCAGATAAAAGTTTCCGCGAGCATCGAGCGCCAGGGCCGGCTCGACCTGGTCGAGTCGGTCGCCGGCACCGATAAAGACCGGCTCGCTCCAGCTTCCGCTCGCATCACGGAATGCGAGAGCGATGTCGGATTCGCCACGGAGACGATACGTCCACGCCGACCACGCCGTCCCGGTCAGCTCGTTGCTCGCCACCACGGGCGTGCCGTCGAGCAATCGCGGCGAGTAGCGGTGCGGTAGATCGCGCGTACCCTGGGCCAGAACGCCGGTAAAGGCCAGGGCAACAACCACGGCGAAAGCCAGGAGCCGCATGTGCTTAGCCATTGGCTCGCCCCCTTTCGACGCGGGCGTCGAAGGCGTCGACCTCGGGGAACTTGCGCTCCAGTCCGGATCGAAGAGCCTTCAGGCGTCCGAATGCAATCTTCTCGCGAGTGGGGTTGCCTTCCTCCCCCGCCATCTTCCACTCGTAGAAGGCGTTGACGAACATCAGATCGGTGAAGCGCTCCCCTGATGACGCCACACCGTCCGACTCGCGCAGGCACTTCATGGCCCGCAGATGGTCACCCATGTTGTAGTAAGCCTCTCCCAGATAGCTCCAGGCGCGGGCCTGCTGGCGTCGGTAACCACCGGCCCGAGCCTCGTCGAGCCCCGCGCGCAACAGTCGAATCGCTTCGCGGGTCTTGCCGAGACCGACATAACAACCGCCGATGTTGACGCGGATTCGCACGGCTTCGTAGGTCTCACCGCACTGTTCGTAGAGCGCCGCCGCCTCACGGTACTTGTCGATTGCCGCGAGCTCCCTGCCCTGGTCGGCGAGGACGCGACCCAGCGTGTGGAGTGCGCGGGCGGCCAGAAGCTCGAAGCCGTCCTCCCTGGCAAAGTCGAAAGCCTTCTCGGCTTCCATCTCCGCGAGAAACAGGTCGCCCTGGTCGGCGTGGACACAGGCGAGGTTCAACACGGCCTGCATCCTGAGACGCTTGTCGAGCTTCTCGGAGCCGCGGAGCGCGTTGCGAAGCTCCTGCTCCGCGAGCGATAGCTTGCCGAGCTCGTGGAGCGCCATGGACAGCCCGATGCGAACCCGTCCCGAGTACCGCCGGATCTCATCGCCGGACGGCGACTGGTCGATCACGTCCAGAGCCTTTTCATAGCAGGCGAAAGCCTGTGCCGGATCCCCGGACTTCACGGCCTCTTTGCCGGCTTCCAGTAGCTCCTCGGGGTCGCACGTCGCGGGTCGCAGCTGTTCACAGGCCTCGAGATCGACGACGTCGGCAAACGCCTGGATGGGAACGTTGAACACACTCGCGAGGATCCGGAGCTTGTCGAACGAGGGGTAGCAGACACCCTTCTCGTAGCGGCTGAGCTGGGAGTTGTCGATGTCGCCTCCCTCGGCCCGTGCGCGCTCCTCGACTCTCCGCAGGGAGTACCCATACCCGGCCCGAAGCCGGCGCAGGTAGTTCCCTAACCGAACGCTGCCTTTCAAATTGGCCTGAGCTCTGGTGCCCATCGGCCCTCCTCCCTCGGCCTCGCGGGTACTCGGTAGCGTCGACTTGGACGTCACGCCAACCCCCGGGGCGCCCCCCGATGTGGCCCCCCAGTGGGCCTGACTTACTACGGAAAGCTCCCAGGGTCAAGCATTTGTCGCTGTCGCGCCCGGTACTTGCTGTTGGGGCGCAGCAACGGCCAGAGAGTTCTCACTGATAGAATAACCCCGCCGCGGTGATGCCGCTAACAACCCACATGCATGTCATTTCAAGGCTCCGAGAACACTACGCGGACCCGGGGAATCGGGAAACGGCACGCGCATTTCTGATCTTCGGGGTCCTTCTCGCGATCATGTCGGGGATCGTCGGCCAGATCGCGGTTCAGGATCTTCGCGACCTCGCCGCGATCAAACAGACCCGCGAAGGCAAGGTGGAGGCCTCCCGGATCGCCGAGGCCGTCGCCGCGCTGGGGCGCGATCAGGGGGTCATCGACTTCCACCGCCTGCGTCAGAAATCACCCGCGCTACGCAAGGTCGTTCGCGAACGGATGGTCGAGCGCCCGTTCGTCGAGAATGTCGAGGTGGTGGACCGTTTCGGCGGCCGCATCCTGTTCGAATCGAGACCCCTCGGCTCGACCGTGCCGCCCATCGGGGAAGGCGGCGACGGTGGCGAGCCTCGCGTCGTCACCGTCGAGCTGATGCGCGGGGCAAGACCGGAGGGCGAGGTCCGCGTTGGCATCTCGCGCGACTCGATCGATCGCGAGCTTCGCGATATCGAAACAGGCATGTTCGTCAAGCTCGCGATCGCGACCGCCGTGGTCGTGGCCACGCTCGTCGCGGGGTTCTTCTACGTTCTGTATCTCATCCGAAAGAACAAACAGCTCGAACAGTCGAAGCTCGCCGCGGAGCGGCGGTCGTACGTCGGTCTGCTGGCGTCGGGGCTGGCCCACGAGATCCGTAACCCGCTCAACGCGATGAACATGAATCTCCAGATGCTCGAGGAGGAGATCCACGCCTATCCAGGGCTCGGCGACGAGGATTTCCACCAGCTTCTGGGATCGACCAAGAGCGAGATCAAACGACTCGAGCGACTGGTCAACAACTTTCTGGCCTACGCGCGGCCCGCGCAGCCCAAGATCGAGCCTAAGGATCTCAACGAGGTGCTCGCGAGCGTCGTCAGCTTTCTCCGCGCCGATTTCGACGAAAGCGGCGTCACCGTCGAGCTCGATCTCGAGCCGCTTCTGCCGACCGTCGACCTCGACGAGACGCAGTTCAAGCAGGCGGTCATGAATCTGCTGGTGAACGCGCGTCAGGTTCTCGATCCCGGCGGCAACATCCGTTTGCGAAGCCGAGCGGGCTCGGGCGGTGAGGTCGTCGTCGAGGTCGAGGACGACGGCCCCGGGCTGTCGCAAGAGGTGCGCTCCCGGATCTTCGAGGTCTTCTTTTCGAGTCGCGGCGGTGGGACCGGGCTCGGGCTCGCGATCGCGCGACAGATCGTCGAGCGGCACGGCGGTCGGATCGAGGTCGAGAGCGTCGAACGGATGGGCACGACCTTTCGCATCAACATCCCTCGTCGCCGCGCGCGGCCAGCGGCCGTCTCCTCCGAGACCGAGGTCGCTCCATGACCCCAGACCGCAAGGGCGCCGCGCGCCGGGCGGCCGAGCTGCGCGATCTCATCACGCACCACCGCAAGCGCTACTACGTCGATGACGACCCCGAGATCTCCGATGCCGAGTACGACCGTCTCGAGCGCGAGCTGGCGGAGATCGAGAACACCTGGCCCGACCTGGTCACGCCGGATTCCCCGACCCGGCGGGTCGGTGGTGAGCCGTCGGACGCCTTCGAGACCTTTCGCCACACCACACCGCTGCTCTCGCTCGACAACGCGTATACCGAGGAGGAGCTCCGGGAGTGGGAGGCCCGCCTGCTCCGTCTGCTCGGCGACGACCGCCCGACCTACGTCGTCGAGCCCAAGGTGGACGGGTTTGCCATCTCGGTGCATTACCGCGATCACCTTCTGGCTCGCGGGGTCACCCGCGGCGACGGTACGGTCGGAGAGGACGTCACCCCCAACGTCCGGACGATCCGCTCGATCCCGCTCCGGATTCTGGGGTCGCACCCGAACATCGAGGCGCGCGGAGAGGTGTACATGCCGCGCGAGTCGTTCGACGAGCTCAACCGTCAACGTCTCGCCGCCGAGCAACCGCCGTTCGCGAACCCGCGAAACGCCGCCGCCGGGTCGGTGAGGCTGCTGGACCCGCGGATTACCGCCCAGAGACGCCTGGAGTGCTTCTTCTATTCCCTCGAGGCCGGGGACGACCGGGGGCTACCGCGCTCTCACACGGAGAGTCTCGCGTTGATGCGCGAGCTCGGGTTGCGCACCAACCCGCTCAACGAGCCTTGCGAGAACCTCGACGCGGTCCTCGGTTACATCCGCCGGCTCGAAAAGCGTCGGCACGATCTCGGCTACGAGATCGACGGCGTCGTGGTCAAGGTGGATCGCTTCGACCAGCGCGAAGAGGCGGGGGCGACGTCGAAGTTCCCGCGCTGGGCGATCGCGTTCAAGTACGCAGCCGAGCAGGCGACGACGCGGATCGACAACATCATCGTGCAGGTCGGTCGGACGGGCGCGTTGACACCGGTGGCCGCGCTCGAGCCGGTCCAGCTCGCGGGGACGACGGTCTCGCGCGCGTCGCTGCACAACGAGGACGAGGTCAACCGCAAGGACGTCCGGGTCGGGGATACCGTTCTGATCGAGAAAGCGGGCGAGATCATCCCGCAGGTCATCAAGGTGATCGAGACCAAGCGCCCAAAGGGCACGCAACCTTTCGTGATGCCGAAGAAATGCCCGTCGTGCGGCTCGGCCGTGGTCCGCGAGGAGGACGAGGCCGCGAGCCGGTGCACGGGCGCCGTCTGTCCGGCGCGGCAACGGGAGATCGTCCTGCACTTCGCGCGCCGGGGGGCGATGGACATCCAAGGGCTCGGGGACGCGCTCGTGGAGCAGCTGTTGGGTCAGAACCTCATCAAGGACGTCGCCGATCTCTACCACCTCGAGCTCGAGACGCTCGCCGGTCTCGAACGCATGGGCGAGAAGTCGGCGAGAAACCTCCTCGAGCAGATCGAGGCCTCGAAGCAGCGACCCCTCCGGAGCCTCCTCTTCGCTCTCGGCATCCGTCACGCCGGGGAGCGCGCGGCGCGCGTTCTGGCGTCGCGGCTCGGCTCGCTCGAGCGGCTAATGGCGGCGACCGAGGAGGAGCTCGAGGCGATCGAAGAGATCGGTCCCAAGACGGCCCGCTCGCTCGTCACGTTTTTCGAGCAACAGGGAAACGTCGAGCTCATCCAACGGCTTCGGGAGGCCGGGGTCAACGTCGAGGCCACCGACGATGAGCGTCCGGCGGCGGTTTCGGAACGATCGCCCTTCGCCGGTAAGACCGTCGTCTTGACCGGGACGCTTCCGGGGCGCAGCCGCAAGGAAGCCAAGGAGTTGATCGAGCGTCTGGGTGGGCGCGTCTCGGGCAGCGTCAGCCCCAAGACCGACCTGGTGATCGCCGGTGAGGCCGCGGGGTCGAAGCTCGATAAGGCGAAGAAGCTCGGTATCCCCGTCCTCTCCCCCGCCGACCTCGAACGCCTCCTCCAAGAGTAATCAACACGGTCGCGCCCGCGTGGCGGCCGGGTGTGTCCCCCTCGAATACCGTGCCAGCTAACCGCTCGGCTCGGTCGTAGCGCCCCAACGCTCTGCACTCAGTCCCGGGTCCGACAGGGGTCGTGGCAGTTCCCTGCCGAGGATCTTCTCGGGGGACACACCCGGCCGCCACGCGGGCGCGACCGGCGGAGGTGTGTCTCGTGCGCTACACTTGGGCGCGCCAAAAAGGCGGGGTCAAGACGGGTGACCGATTCAATTCCGAGAGAGTCGGCCTACATCCTCCTGGTCGAGGATGACGAGGCCAACCGCAAGAGCTACACGCGCGCTCTGACCAAGGTCGGCTACAACGTCAAGGCCTTCTCCGAGCCGCGCCCGGCGATCGACCATCTTTCGAAGAACCGTGACGTTGTCCTCGTCATCACCGACCTGATGCTTCCGGACATGGACGGCTTCGGCGTGCTCGCGGCGGTCAAGGAGATCGACCCCGAGGTCGGCGTCCTGATGATTACCGGCCACGGCTCGGTCGAGTCCGCGGTCGACGCGATGAAGCAGGGCGCCGACGACTACCTCACCAAACCGGTCGACCTGTACGCGCTTCGGCAGCGAGCCTCGACCATCGCCGAAAAGCGTCTGCTGTCGCGACGGGTGGACGAGCTCGAGCGCCGGCTGGGCGAAAAATTCCGGATCATCGGTCACTCGCGGGTCATGGAGGCCCTCTTCCGCCAGATGGAGATGGTCGCGCCGACACGCTCCAACGTGCTGATCGTCGGTGAGTCGGGCACCGGCAAGGAGCTGGTGGCCAACGCGCTCCACGAGCACTCGCCCCGCAACGACCACCGTTTCCTGCCGATCAACTGCGCCGCGATTCCGGCCGAGATCCTCGAATCGGAGCTGTTTGGCCACGAAAAGGGGTCGTTTACAGGCGCGACGGGCCGGAAGATGGGCAAGTTCGAGCTCGCGGACAAGGGGACCCTCTTTCTGGACGAGATCGGCGAGCTCCCGCTCGAGATGCAGGTCAAGCTCCTGCGGGTCCTCGAGCAGCGCGAGTTCATGCGGGTCGGCGGGACCGAGACGATCAGGGTCGATATCCGGCTGATCGCCGCCACCAACCAGGACCTCGAGGCCCGGGTTGAAGAAGGGAGGTTCAGGAACGATCTTTTCTACCGTTTGAAGGTGGTCACGCTCAAGATCCCGCCGCTGAGGGATCGGGTCGAGGATATCCCGTTGCTGACGAACCATTTCCTTCAGACCTTCGGCCGCGAGAACGGGCGCGAGGCCATGCGGTTCAGCCCCGCCGCGATGAAGGTCCTGACCGGGGCCCGCTGGGAAGGGAACGTCCGGGAGCTCCGCAACCTGGTCGAGAGCCTGGTCATCCTGACTCCCCACGACGAGATCACCCGTGACGACCTCCCCCCCGAGTATCTCGCCGGCGGGACGCTCGAGCCCGCGCGGGCGGGGGAGCCGGGCGACGATTCCGCGCGGGATGGCGATTCCGGGCCGATGCTCGAGACCGGACTGACCATGGGCGAGATCGAGCGTCGGGCCATCCTGAGCGCGCTCGAGAAAACCGGGGGGAACCGCACCCAGGCCGCGGAGATGCTCGGGATCGGTCTCAGAACGCTCCAGCGCAAGCTCAAGGACTACGGCGTGGCCCGCAAGGGCGAGGAGTCCTCGTCGTGACCTTCCCCGCAACCTTGGCCGGTTTTTGGCAGTCCAAAAGCGCCAAATTGGCGTTGATATCGGTCGGTTTGCCTGCCGGGCGGCAGGAAAGCAAGCAATCGGGCCTTTTCGGATCCGGCACACGATTTGCCTCTATCGAGAGTAAATGACTCCGTTGTCCAACAGTCGGTACACCGTGCTGGTGGTCGATGACGACCGCTCCGCGCTGGGCTGCTACGAGCGCCTGCTCGGGCGCTCGGGGTACCGGACCATGACCCAGAAGAACCCCCGCGAGGTCCTGAACAACTGTCACGAAGCGCTCGCGGGTGTCGACCTGATTCTTCTTGATTACAAGATGCCGGAGATGGACGGGCTCTCCCTTCTTGCCGAGCTGCGGCGCAAAGAGTGCCGCGCCCGGTGCATTCTCGTCTCGGCCTACCTCAACGAGGACGTCCGGCAACAGGCCACGCTGCTCGGCGTCGACCGCGTCCTCGAGAAGCCCGTCGACGTCGATCGACTCCGGGAGACCCTGGCGGATTTACTTCCGACGACCGGGGCCTCGGCCGAGGTGGCCCGCTAGCGAGTCGCCTCGAACCCACGCCGCGGTTGGGGTGGCATTGTGGTTTCGGTTAAGCTGTTCAGACCCGCGCCGCTCGGAGGTTTCCGATGAACACCCGCAAATCGACATTCTTCGCACTGCTCTTCGTCATTGGAGCGAGCATCGTCTTCGGTATGGTCGTCGGCGGCAAGCTCAACGCACCTCAGGTGGTGCTGGCCGCGGGCGACACCTCTTGGCTCAACAAGCCGGAGACGGCATCCGTTACGTTCGACGCCCGGCCCACCGACTTTGCCGACATCGTCGAGAACGCGGTCCCCGCAGTGGTCGCGGTCCGCAACATCACGATTCTCAAGGGCGAGGACGAATCCGGTGGCACCCTGCGGGACGACGAGCTGTTCCGGTTTTTCTTTGGTCCGCGCGATCGTGGAGGGACTCCGGACCGTCGCGCCGACGGCTTTGGGAGCGGGTTCATCGTCTCCCCGGACGGCTACATCCTGACCAACCACCACGTCGTCGAGGGCGCCACCAAGCTCGAGGTCGAGCTGAACGACGGTAGCGAGTACGACGCTCGTGTGATCGGCTCGGATCCGTCGATCGACCTGGCGCTGATCAAGATCGACCCCGATGGAGAGCGTTTCGCGTTCGTCACGCTCGGGGACTCCGAATCGCTCCGCGTGGGCGAGTGGGTCCTGGCCATCGGCAACCCCCTCGGGCTCGAGTACACGGTCACGGCCGGGGTCGTATCCGCGAAGTCTCGCAACCTCGCAATCGGCGCGACGCTGCCGGGAGTGGCGAGCTTCATCCAGACGGACGCGGCGATCAACAAGGGCAATTCGGGCGGGCCGTTGCTCAACTCGAGGGGCCAGGTCGTCGGAATCAACACGGCGATCTCGCGCGGCGACATGACCGGTGCGCTCGTCGAGGGGATCGGCTTTGCGCTTCCGATCGACGTCGCGCGTGACGCGGCCAGTCAGTTGCTCGAGACGGGCTCGGTCGAGCGCGGCTTCCTCGGCATCACGATGAACCAATTCCCGCTGGACGCCGCGGCCCGCGAGTACTACGGGCTGCCCGGCTGGGGCGGCGTGCTGATCGTCGCCGTCAGCGAGTGGGGCCCGGCGCACACGGCCGGGGTCCGGGAAGGCGACGTTATCCTCGAGGTCGACGGCGAGGTCGTCAAGGACAACAGCGGGCTGCTCTCGAGAATCGCGACGCGGCGACCGGGTGATACGGTCAGGCTCGAAGTCTTCCGGGACGGAAAGACGAAGACCATCGACGTCGAGCTGATGTCCCGCGCCGAAGGCATTGCGCGCTCGAACGGCCCGCGGGATAACGAGCCCACCGAGACCGAGGAGCCGGAGATCGTGCCGGCCCGCGGCCTCGGGATCGAGGTCGAGCCGCTCACCGACGAGTTCCGCGAACAGTTCGAGGTCTCCGACAACGTGGATGGAGTCGTGGTGGCCGACGTGGACGTCAGCGCGGATGCTGCCGACAAGATCGTTCCGCGGATGCTGATCACCGCAATCAACGACAAGCCCGTCCGGGACGTCAAGGACTGGAATCGGATCGTCCAACGGCTGGACCCCGGCGAAGCCGTCAAGCTCACGATCTCGAGGGGGGCCAACCCCGCGATCGTCTTTCTGAAGGTTCCCGAACCCGACGACGAGTAGCTTCGGAAAAGGGGACAGATTTATTTTTCTTCTCGCACCGGTGGTTTCTTCGCCGACGTGAAGAAGAAAACAAATCTGTCCCCTTTTCAATATAATTGCCCCCTATGCCTGCCAAGCCCCGCATCCTCGTCGTCGACGACGAGGCGGACATCCGGTCCTCGCTCCGGCGGATCCTGGAGTACGAGGGCATGGAGATGGTCGAGGCGTCGTCGTCGGCCGAGGGGCTCGAACAGATCGACGGCGACCGCCCGGACGCCGTGCTGCTCGACATCAAGATGCCGAGGATGGACGGGCTCGAGGCCCTCGCCGAGATCCGGAAGCGCGACCCGGACCTCCCGGTCGTGATGATCTCGGGACACGGCACCGTGGCCACCGCGGTCGAGGCGACCCGGCTGGGGGCCTTCGACTTCATGGAAAAACCCCTCGAGCGCGACCGCGTGCTCCTGGTCCTGCGAAACGCCCTCGAGCGGCGGCGTCTCGAGGAGGAGAACCGCGATCTCAAGCTGACGTTCGAGGAGCGGTTCCGGATGGTCGGCGAGTCGTCCGCGCTGCGACAGGTGCAGGACGAGATCTCGAAGGCCGCGCCGACCAAGGCATCGGTGCTGATCACGGGAGAGTCGGGCACGGGCAAGGAGCTCGTCGCCCGAGCGATCCACCGCAACAGCACGCGCTCGGACAAGCCCTTTGTCAAGGTCAACTGCGCCGCGATCCCGGAGGAGCTGATCGAATCGGAGCTGTTCGGTCACGTCAAGGGGTCGTTCACCGGCGCGACGCGGGATCAGACCGGAAAGTTCGTCCAGGCCGATGGCGGCACGATCTTCCTGGACGAGATCGCCGACATGAGCCTCAAGACGCAGTCCAAGGTGCTGCGCGTCCTGCAGGACGGCGACGTCGAGCCCGTCGGTGCGGCAAAGTCGTTCACGGTCGATGTCCGTGTCATCGCCGCGACCAACAAGAACCTTCCCGAGGAGATCGAGGCCGGCCACTTCCGCGAGGATCTGTACTTCCGGCTCAACGTCATCCCGATCTCGATCCCGCCGCTTCGCGAGCGCACGGAGGACATCCGGGACCTCGTCGGCTACTTCGCGGAGACTTTTTGCCGGGAGAACAACTACCGCGTGAAAACATTTGCCACCGACGCGGTGGAAGCGCTGCGGAACCTGCCGTGGCGAGGCAACGCCCGCGAGCTGCGCAACGCGGTCGAGCGTCTGATCATCATGACCTCGGGCGACACGATCCGGGCCTCGGATATCCCCGGAGGTCTGGGCACGTCGCTCGGCGATCACGTTCCCGCGAGCGCCGAGGGGACCCTCGTTCTGCCGTGCGCGGGGAACAAGCTCCAGGAGTTCAAGGACGCGGCCGAGCGCGCCTTCCTGGTCGCCCATCTCAGGAAGAACGAGTGGAACATCGCCGCGACCGCGAAGTCGATCGAAACGCCGCGATCGAACCTGTACAAGAAGCTGGAAGCATATGGCATCAATCGCGAGAAGGATGCGTAAGAAAGCCAGGACGTGAGCAATCGCGAGGTCGTCATCGTTGACGGCGTCCGCACGCCGTTCGTCAAGGCGAACACGACCCTGGGAAGGGTAGGCGCGGTCGAGCTGGGGCGCGTCGCCGTGCGCGAGGCGATCGAGCGCACCGACATCGACCCCGCCGCGATCGACGAAGTCGTGGTCGGCAACATCGCGGGTCCGGCCGACGCCGCCAACGTTGCCCGGGTGATCGCCCTGCAGGCCAAGATTCCGATACAGGTTCCGGCCTTCACCGTCAGCCGGAACTGCGCCTCCGGTCTCGAGGCCATCGTCGAGGGTGCCTACCGCATCCAGGCCGGCGATGCCGATCTGGTCGTGGCCGGCGCGGTCGAGTCGATGTCGGGCATCCCGTTTCTTCTCAGCCAAGAGGCGCAAGAGATCTGGACGGACATCGGCCGCGCCAGGACTTTCGGCGCGCGTCTTGCCGGCTTCGCGCGGTTTCGCCCGCGTCACCTCAAGCCGGTGATCGCATTGCAGCTCGGTCTCACCGATCCGGTCTCGGGTCTCAACATGGGCGAGACGGCGGAGGTGCTCGCGCGGGAGTTCGGGATCTCGCGCGAGGAACAGGACCAGTTCGCGCTTCGCAGCCATCAGCGGGCGGCTGCCGCATGGAGCGAGGGCCGGATGCAGGCCGAGGTCGTTCCCGTGCCGGTGCCACCTTCGTACAACAAGGTCGCGGACCGCGACAACGGCATCCGCGAGAACCAGAGCCTCGAGGCGTTGGCAAAGCTCAAGCCGGTGTTCGACCGCCGCTACGGCACCGTCACGGCGGGCAACTCGTCCCAGATCACCGACGGTGCTGCCGCCGTCGTGCTCGCCTCGGCCGACCGTGCTCGCACGCTCGGTCTTCCGGTTCTCGGCAAGGTTCGCTCGTGGGCATTCACCGGCTGCGACCCCGAGCGCATGGGTCTGGGACCGGCGACCGCAAGCCCGCTCGCGCTCCGTCGCGCGGGCAACCTCCCGATGGACCGTATGGAGCGCGTCGAGATCAACGAGGCCTTCGCCGCGCAGGTGCTTGCCGTTCTCGGCGCCATGAAGTCGCGTCGGTTCTGCGAGACGCATCTGGGGTCCGGACCGGTCGGCGCTCCCGAGATCGACCGGATCAACGTCAACGGCGGCGCGATCGCGCTCGGCCACCCCGTGGGCGCGAGCGGTGCACGTTTGGCCTTGACCCTTCTCAAGGAGATGGAGCGCAACGATCTCTCTCTCGGGCTCGCGACGCTGTGTGTCGGAGGAGGCCAGGGTGGAGCGATGGTCCTGGAGCGGGCCTAGAGGTCCGGCCGGGAAGTCCACGGCGTCGCGCGCACGGGGCTTGCGTGGCGAAGCCGAGGCGCGAGGAGGATGGCGATGCAGGAGTATCGCAGACGACGAGCAACGAGGGCGTCGCCCGCAAACCCCATGCGCCCCTGGGGTTCCGGCGGCGTGGGGGCATCTGCGGCGTTGGCCCTCCTTGACGATACAAGGCATCGGACGGCGTTGGGCCGCCTTGCATCTGCCCCCACGGCGCTAGGAACGCGACGTCGCGGACTTCCCGGCCGGACCTCCCCATGACGACCGATATTGGAATCCGCTATCAGGTTGACGACGACGGCGTCGCATGGGTCGTCTTCGACCGCCACGACGACAAGGTCAATCTCCTCACTCCCGAGATCCTCGAGGCGCTCAGTGGCCTGCTCAACGAGTGGAGGGTCAACGAGGACGTCCGCGGCGTGCTCTTTACCAGTGCCAAGCCGGGGATGTTCATCGCGGGGATGGACGTCCAGCAGATCGCGGCGGTGACCGAGGCTTTCAAGGCGGCCGAGGGCGCGCGTTTTGGGCAGGCCGTGTTTCAGAAGATCGCCGATCTCGGCAAGCCGTCGGCCTGTGCGATCGGCGGCGTCTGTCTGGGGGGCGGAACCGAGATGGCGCTCGCCTGCACGCTCCGCGTCGCCTCGGACCACCCCAAGGTGCGAATCGGGCTTCCCGAGGTGCAGATCGGGATCATCCCCGGCTTTGGTGGAACCCAGCGGCTGCCGCGGCTGATCGGTCTCGTACCCTCGCTCGATCTCATCCTGACCGGACGCAAGCTCAACGCGCGCCAGGCGAAGAAGATCGGTCTCGTGGACGAGGTCGTTCCCGAGGCTTATCTCGATCGCATCGCGCACGACCGGGTGCTGGGCGCTGCGAGCTCGGCACCGCGGGCACGAAGCCGCCCGTTGATGATGCAGGCGATCGAGAAGATCGGACCTCTTCGTAACATGGCCCTCTCGAAGGCGCGAAAGAAGACCGCCGAGAAGGCGAGCCCGAAGAGCTACCCGGCGCCGTTCCGCGCTCTCGACGCGATCGAGGGAGCGTTCACGCTGCCGATCGAGCAGGGGCTCGACCTCGAGGCGAGGATCGTGGGCGAGCTCGTACCGACGCCGACATCGAAGAACCTGATCTGGCTCTTCAAGAATCAGAGCGCGCTCGCCAAGGCGGCGGACGGCTTCACCGTCCCGCCGCGCAAGGTGCGCAAGGCCGCCGTGCTCGGCGCGGGCGTCATGGGTGGCGGCATCAGCCAGCTCCTTGCCAATCGCGACATCGCGGTCCGTCTCAAGGACATCCGGCAGGACGCGTTGCTCGCCGCGCTGCAGACCGCGAGCAAGCTGTGGGGGCGGCAGATCAAACGCCGGCGGATGACCGCGCGCGAGGCCTACCAGAAGATGGCCTTTATCGCACCCACGGTCGGCGATACGGGTTTCAAACGCGTCGATGTCGTGATCGAGGCCGTGGTCGAGAACCTCGACGTCAAGCGACAGGTCCTCGCCGAGATGGAGGGGCGGCTCGACGAGCGCGCCGTGTTCGCATCCAACACGTCGTCGCTTCCGATCAGCGACATCGCGGCCAAGGCGCTCCGGCCCGAGCGTGTGGTCGGGATGCACTTCTTCAACCCGGTCCACCGCATGCCGCTGGTCGAGGTCATCGCCGGACAGAAGAGCTCACCCGAGGCGCTCGCGACGGTCCATGCTCTCGCCGTGCGTCTCGGCAAGACACCGGTCGTCGTCCGAGACACTCCGGGCTTTCTCGTCAACCGCATTCTCATGGTCTACATGAACGAGGCGCTGCACCTGCTGGGCGAGGGCGTCAGGATCGATGCCGCCGATCGCGCGATGGTGGCGTTCGGAATGCCCATGGGGCCGTTCGCACTTCTCGACCAAGTCGGTCTCGACACCGCCCACCACGTTTCGGGGGTGCTCTCCGAAGCCTTTGGCGATCGCATCGGCGCGTCGGGTCCCACGCTCGGCACGCTCGTCTCGGCCGGGAAGCTCGGTGCCAAGAACGGCCGCGGGTTCTACCGCTACAGCAGTGGGCGGCGCACCGAGCCCGATCCCGATACCTACAATCTCGCGGCCATCCCGGCCGCCCGCGAGACCTCCGCCGAGATGCTCCAGGAGCGCATGGTCCTCGCGATGGTCAACGAGACCGCCGTGGCGCTCGAGGACCGGGTCGTTCGCGAGCCCCGAGAGGTGGATATCGCCATGGTCATGGGCACGGGCTTTCCACCCTTCCGGGGAGGACTGCTGCGATACGCGGACGCGATCGGCATCCCGATCGTGGTCGATCGGCTGTCGCGGCTCGCGGATGCGCACGGCGACCGGTTCCGACCGGCCGGGCTCTTGGGCGAGATGGTCCGCGGTCAGAGGCGCTTCTACTCCGATTAAGGGACACCCCCCATTTCCGACTACCAAGACAACTTGCTCTCCGCATCGCCGGAAATAGGGAGTGCGCCCCATTTGTTCCGGACACTCGGTCGCTCGGAAATGGAGAGTGTCCCTGATCTGGAGTAAGATTTCGGCCAGCCAGAGAGAGGGAAGGCGATGATCAAGATCTCGACAAGTAACCGTGTGTCTCGAATGCTGATTCCCGTCCTGGCGCTCGCACTCGCGATGCTCGCATCATGGGCCCAAGAGGACGACATCTCTTTCAACACGCGCACCGACATCGAAGCGATGCTCGACAAGCGTGTCAACCAGCTCGCCGGTCTCAAGAACGCCGACGGTGACCGTTACCGACGTGGGGGGTATTCGAAGCTCTTCAAGAAGATCGACGACTCGACGGTCGAGATTACGTTCTACGAGGACACCGCCACGGAAGGCCGCATGAAGACCGAGCGAATCCTTCTCACGCTGAAGAACACCGGCGGCACCCAGTGGGAGATCGTCGGCGAGGAGGTCCAGGACACCTACGAGGGTCTCTATCGGACGGTTCCCGGCGATGAGAAGTTCCACAGCTTCGACTCCGTCAACCTCGAGCTCGAGGGGCTGGTCATCACCGGAACCAAGGGCAGCTATGTCGTCGACTTCATGGAAGAAAAGGTCGCCGGCTTCACGATCGAGGCGGGCGACCTTGCCTACGAGTACGAGCCCCCTCCGCACGCCGGAGCCTATCCGCGCGAGGTGCTGGCGTACTTCACCGAGACCGAGCGAGACGATTTTCTGTTCGAGCCCGACCGGGTCAACGTCTCTTGCTCACCGCAGGAGTGCGAGCGGATCCTCTCCACGGCGTTCACGGGGGTGAGCGACACCACGATCGACGACGTCGATGCCGGTCTCCGGGACGCCTACAACGAGTACATCAAGGAACAGAGACAGGACCGCAAGGATGACCCTTTCGACGGTTTCCAGCTTCCCTACGAGCCCGATCACCGGCTCGTCAACATCAACATCAAGCGTAAGGGAGTGCGAGACCATTACCTCGGGCTGAACTACAACAGCTACGACGGCTGGGACGTCTATTTCGGAGCTTCGGGCCACGGCCCCATCCTCGCGCATTACTCGAAGGAGGTCGCTGAAGGCGGGACCTCACCCTACGAGCTGGAGCTGCGCGAGGATTCCTTCGGTCGCGACTACGACGTCGTCGGGGTGAGCGGGACCGTCGAGCTGTCGCTCGAGGAGACCGCGACCATGGACGCGGATCTCACCTTTACGCTTCGCGCCAAGCGACCTCTGACCGAGATCGAATTTTTTGTCGCCCGCCAGCGTCGCGGATCCGGCGACGAGAGCACGGACCAGACGCTCTTTATCAACGCGATCCAGGACGGGGAAGGAAACGACCTGACGGGGGTCAAGACCGGCCGGACCAGCGGGATCATCGTGTTGTCCGAGGAGGTCCCCGCGGGTGCCGAGTTCCAGGTCCGAACCAACTTCCAGAACAGGGACGCGGTCTACAAGATCACGACCTCGTATTCCCGTCTGGCCCGCAGCGGGTGGCTGCCGTTCGTCGCGGCGAACGACATGATCCCCGGGTTCGATCTGACGGTCAAGGTTCCGTCGAAGTACAAGACCCTTGGCGTCGGGAAAAAGGTCG
>JBFJTV010000007.1:0-18156 GCA_041625075.1 Candidatus Polarisedimenticolaceae bacterium
GTCGGACATGCACGTCTATCACGAACGTGAGACCGGTCTCGACAGCGGCACGATCATGGGCCACGAGTTCGTCGGCGAGGTGGTCGAGACGGGGAGCGACGTGACCCTGTTCGACAGGGGCGTGCGCGTGGTCAGTCCGTTCACCACCAGCTGCGGCCGCTGCCACTTCTGCACGATCGGTCTGACCGCTCGCTGTGTCGCCGGCCAGCTCTACGGGTGGGTCGAAGACGGCGAGGGACTTCACGGCGCGCAGGCCGAGTACGTCCGGGTCCCGATGGCGGATTCGACCCTGCTCCAGATACCGGAGGGCGTGACCGACGACGAGGCGTTGCTCGCGGGTGATGTCCTTTCGACCGGTTACTTCTGCGCGCAGATGGCTGACGTGACCCCGAACGGGGTCTACGCGATCGTCGGATGCGGTCCCGTGGGATTGATGGCCATGATCGGGGCCCGCGAGCTGGGCGCCGGGAGGTTGTTCGCGATCGACCGTGTTCCCGAGCGGCTCGCGATGGCCGAGGCGTTTGGCGCGACCGCCGTCAACGCCGAGACCGGCGATCCGATGACCGCGATCCGGGAGACCACCGCAGGTCGGGGCGCCGATGCGGTCCTCGAGGCGGTCGGGAGCCCGACGGCGGTGAGACTGGCCTACGACCTCGTCAGACCCGGGGGGACGATCTCGGTCGTCGGTGTGCACAACGAGAAAGACTTTGCGTTCTCTCCCGCGGACGCCTACGACAAGAATCTGACCTACAGGGTCGGGCGCTGTCCGGCGCGTCACATCATGCCGCAGATGTTAGCGTTGCTCGAGCAGAAGAAGTACGACGTGACCTCGATCCTCTCCCACCGCTGGCCGCTAAGGCGGGGTGTCGAGGGCTACGCTTTGTTCGACGAGAAGAGGGACGGCTGCACGAAGGTCGCGCTCATCCCGTAAGCCTCAAAAGGCGATCCACATGAACGTGACGAGAGTGCCGTTGTGCACGGCGTGGGCCACCATGGGCGCGATCAGCGAGCCGCGCCACTCGCGAAGAAGCGCAAAACCGAAGCCGAGCGCTCCCAGCGCCGGAACAAGAAGGACCCCCTGCGGGTGGATGATCGCGAAGATGAAGGCGACGATCAGCGCCGAGACGATCGGACCGAGCTTCCGGCGGACGCCACGAAGCAACGCGCCGCGGAACAAGGCCTCCTCGAAGAACGGCGCGAAACCTGCGGCCATGAACAGTACGCCGAGACGCACGGCAACGCTACCGTGAGCCATCCACACCGCGACGGGATGGGAGATGACCTCGGGCGAGCCCTCGGCGGGCTCGGGTCCGATGGCCTGCACGATCGCGATCAGCGCGAGCGTGATGAAGAAACCGATCGCCACGACCGGTAGCATGCTCACATAGCCGACGATGCCCGCGCCGACCTCCTTCAGCCAGCCCGCGCCACCAGAGAAACCGAGGTCGCGGGCCGCGGTTGCGGCGGGGATGCCTCGCAGGACCGGCCAGGCCAGCCCCATCAGGTATGCGGCGCAGATCCCCGCGAGCCCGATCAACGGGTGAACGAGACCCGCCAACGCGAGACCGATCCCGATGAAGAAGATCAGACCGAGGCAGACGGCGAACGACTGCAGATAGACCGACGCGTCCCCGCGAGCGGGGGCAAGACCGAACCGCATCTTCCCCGCGGACAGCTGGATCAGCGCGATGAACAACAGGACCGCACCCGCGACGGTACCGAGACACGCCATGCCCAGCAGTCCGAGCATCGCACTGAGCGCCAGAAACGCGTCCCGCCGCACCTCTTTCCGGAGCGGGTCCCCGCTCGGCTTCCCGCGGGCGAGCAAGAGCTTTCCGAACCACGCCATCCCGTCGAGAATCTGCTGCTCGTCGGCCGCGCTCACACTCTCGGGATCCTCGATCACACGCTGCACGGTCTGATGCAGCGCGAGGTCTTCCGGGTCGTCGGATGACGGCTGCCGGTCGTCCAGAAGCACCTGCGCCCGCGGGATCCCATCCGGTCCCGACACGTAGACGTTGAGGGCCGCGAGCGCCCGTGCGAGGGCGGGAGTCGCCGCCATCACATCGAGGTCGGGAAGCGAGCGGCTGACCTGTTCGGGGGAGAGCGCGCTGAGCGCCGTCAGCATCTTGGCCTGCAGCGTCAGGATCACCAGCGCGCCGGTGTCGTCCACTTCCTGATGGTGGCGCGCGTAGAAATCGACGCCGACGAGGCCCAGGATCGCGACGACGATCAGCACCCACGACAGGGCGACATTGGCCGCGGGGCGGGCCGGGGCGACCTCGGGAGGGGGAGTCTCGCTCATGCGAGTCGAGTATAGGTTCCAGGCCTCACGCCGCAAGAGACGGCCACGGGCCGGTCCCCGATAGAAATGAACGCGTTCAGTTTTTTGTTGACGGCCGGCCCCGATGGCTCCATATTGGATTTGAACGTGTTCAAAACTTGACTGGAGGGTTTCGCCATGAACGCCACCGTCGTCACGTATGGGTTCTATCTCTTTATCAGCATTGCACTTACGGTCTGGGTTGCCCGGACCCTGCACCGCAACGGGAGGGTCTTCCTGGTGGAGGTCTTCCGGGGGAACGAGGACCTCGCGGACTCGGTCAACCACCTCCTGGTGGTCGGTTTCTACCTGGTCAACCTCGGGTTCGTCTCGCTGGCGCTCAAGCTCGGCTACGAGATCCAGACCGCCAGGGTCGGGATCGAGGCGCTTTCGAAGAAGATCGGGATGGTCCTCCTGGTCCTGGGCGCGATGCACTTCTTCAACCTGTTCGTCTTCAGCCGCATCCGGGCACGCTCGCAGCTCCGCCACGCCCCTCCGCCCATGCCTCCGCAGACCGCGGGTAGTACACCTTCGCGGTAGGAAAGCGGCCATGCAAGACGAGATCTCCCGCCTGACCGTCGTGTACGATGAGCGCTGCGATCTCTGCGTTCGTGCGCGCGCGTGGCTGTCGTCGCAACCGCAGTACGTCCCCCTCGAGTTCGTGGGCGTTCGCTCCGATGCGGCACGCAGGATCGTCCCGGGAATCGAGATCGATGACCTTCTCAGGGACTTCACGGTCGTGAGCGATCGCGGAGAGATCTGGCGCGGGCCGTCCGCGTGGGTGACCTGTCTCTGGGCGCTGCGGCGGTATCGCGCCTGGTCGTATCGGTGGTCGCATCCCGCGGTGGCACCGACGGCCCGGTGGATCATCAACTCGATCTCGAGCCGCCGTTTGCGTTTGAGCAAGCTTCTCCCGACGACCTCACCGAAAAAGGCGAAACGGTGACGCGCAACACGCCGCAAAGCTCCCGTCCCGCCCCGCGCGATGCGGGTCCCGGGGCGGAGCTCACCGTCAAAGGCGAGGAGACTCGTGCGCGGATTCTCCGCACCGCGCTCGATCTCTTTCGCCAGCGCGGTTACGACGACACGACGATGCGGTTGGTCGCCGAACACGCCCGGGTCTCGCTCGGCAACGCCTACTACTACTTCAAATCGAAGGAGCACATCATCCAAGCGTTCTACGCGAGGAGCCACGACGACCACCTCGATGCCTGCGAGCCCGCGCTCGCGACCGAGCGCACCCTCAAGGCGCGGTTGCTGGCGGTCGTTCGGACCAAGCTCGAAACGAGCGAGCCGTACCACCGGTTCTCCGGCATTCTGTTCAAGACCGCGGCTGATCCGCACAGCCCGCTTAGCCCGTTCAGCCCGGAGTCGGCCCCCGTGCGACGCGAGGCGACCCAGCTGATGGAACGGGTGGTGCACGGGTCGAGGATCAAGGTGCCCGACGACCTGCGGGCGGAGCTCCCCAATCTGCTGTGGCTCTACATGATGGGGATCATCCTGTTCTGGATCCACGACGACTCGCCTGGACGGCGGCGGTCACACCGGCTCGCCGAGCGAACGGTCTACATCGTGGCGAAGCTCACGCAACTCGCCAGCCTCACCCTGATGAACCCGTTGCGAAAGGCGGCGCTCAAGCTTCTGCGCGAGCTACGTGAGGACGAACAACCCCCGGCCTGAGCGGGGCACCGAGGAACGCCATGCGCGATCTCAAAGACAAACGCGTACTGATCACGGGAAGTGCTCGAGGCATCGGTCTCTCGCTCGCCAGGCGTTTCGGCGCCGAGGGCGCGCAGGTGATCCTGACCGACATGAAGGCGGATCTCCTCGAGGCCGCCGCCGAGGACCTCCGTTCGACGGGGGCGAAGGTCTACCCGCACGTGCTCGACGTGACCGACACGGCGGCCATCGGCGACGTTCGTGAGCGCATCCACGACGAGGGAGGCCCGATCGACGTTCTCGTAAACAACGCGGGAGTGGTTTTTGGCGGACCGTTTCTGGGGGTCCCGTTCGAAAAGCATGCGCTGACCCTCCGGATCAACACGCTGGGCCCGGTGGCGATGACCCACGCTTTTCTCGGAGATCTCGTCTCGAGGTCGGAGGCCCATCTGGTCAACATCGCCAGCGCGTCGGGGTTCGTCCCGCTCCCGTACGGCTCGACCTACGCGACGAGCAAGTGGGCGATGATCGGTTTCTCCGAATCGATCCGCCGGGAGCTCGAGATGCTCGGACATCGCCACGTCCGGGTCACGACCGTCTGCCCGAGCTACGTCAGCACCGGGCTCTTCGACGGCGTCCGGCCGCCATTGCTCGCGCCCCTGCTGACTCCAGACCGGCTGACCGAAAAGGTCATTCGTGCGGTCAAGAGGAACCGCGTCTTTCTTCTTACCCCGTGGCTCGTCAAGCTCGCCCCACCCCTGGTCGCGTTGCTCCCGACCTGGCTCTCCGACCGTATCGCGTGGTCGCTACGGGTGTCGACGGGGATGGAACACTGGCACGGCCGGACGCAGTAGCGCGTCAGCCTCGCAGACCGGCCGCGGCGATCCGGATCAGGGCGCCCAGCGAGCGGCTCGCCTCGAAGCGGGTCAACAGCCGGCCGAGCGTGTCGAGACTGCGATGCCCTGCAAACCACACGGGCTTTGGCCGGATGCGGAAGGGTGCCGAGACCACCGATTTCTCGGGGTGGTCGAACATGAAGCTGTTGTGCACGGTTCCGATCCCCGAGCCGATGGCCTCGGGTCTGTTCCCCGGAAATGGCCCCCACGAAGTCGCGCCGAGCCCGAAGTTGACGCCGGTCCAGGCGTTGATTCCGATGCCGCCGTACTCGAGCCGCGCGATCGCGTTCTCGAATGCACCCGCGTGTGCCTGCCGCGTGGCGCGGTCGACGAGCACCACGCACGACAGGTCTCCCCAGACCCGTTCGTTCGCGAAGCCAACGGCGCTGTCGAGGAACGATGCCGGATCCTCGCCGGGAAGACTGATCTCGGCAAGCACGCCACAAAACGCCTCGCGGCTGAGAGCATAGTCGTCGACGTCCGGATCGACACCCGCGATCAAGGTCCACGGCACGCCGTCGCCTTCGCCCAAGGGCTCCGCCTGCGGATAGCGATCGCAGAACTCGCGGTAGCGCTCGGATGCGCCCGGGTAGTAGGCGTATCTCGCGGGGGCACGTTTCATCTCTTCGCGGAGCCGGTCGAGAAACGCGCCGCGAAGACTCCAGTCACGCGGCAGGATCAGCGCCTTGGCGGCGGTGCAGTTGAAGCTGGCATTGTGCGCCACCATGCTGGCGACGTGCCGCGCCTGAAAGGTCAGATTCGTCGAAGACCAGTCACCGGGCACGACGATGACGGGGGTGACACAACCCAGCTCCGCGGTGAACGTCTTGGTCAGCAGCGGCTCGGCGGCCGACTTTCTGCGGGCCTGCTCGTCAGGAGTCTCGCCCCACACCATCGCATCGTAGGTGCGATCCGAACCGGTGAGGTGGATCGTCGAGACCAGATCGTGGCGGCACAGGTACTGACCCGCCTCCTTGTCGCCGTAAGTGATCGCGAGGTAGCCGTCGTCGACAAGCGAGCTGAACGCGCGCTCGATGATCGGGCCGAGATACTCGTTGACCGGGTTCATCTTCAGAACGACGACCTGGTCTTCCACGAACAGCTTGTGCGCCACGTCGAGAGGGGCGATCGAGGCGATGTTGCCCGCTCCGAGAACCAGCGTGACCTTTCCTTTGGACGGGCGACCCGCGGCCTTCTCGCGGTAGATTCGTCCCTGAGATGCCGGTCGCCCCGGCTGGATCCAGAGATCGCCGGTGATGTTGTAGTACAAGAAGCGGTCGATCAGATCGGTCGGGAAGACCCGCGCGATGGTTCGCCCCCCGGGTCCCGGCCGCGTCCCGGGAGGTCGCGGGCTACCGTCGTGGCGGAGCGCGTCCGCGTAGAGACGCAGCGTCCGGATCGTGGTCATCGGACCGCTGAGCCACTCCTCGCCCGCGTCGGGGGAGCCGGGGTCGATCTGCTTGCGGCTGCAGGCTTCGCGAACCCATGCGTCGGAAACGTCCAGAACGCCGCGGATGCAATGCTCGAGGTAACGGACCCTGCCCTCACAGCTCACCTCGACCCAGCGGTCCTTGTGCCGGTCGAGACGACCCAGCAGCGCGTCCACATCGGCGCGCGGAGGGGCTGGCGTCTGCACGGTACTCACGACTGCAGCATAGACCACCCCATCCGTCTTGGCACCCGTGGCGCGCGGTACCAAAACACCATCCGGGTATCAAAGGCGGCGGGGCCACGACGGATCGCCGTGCCCGCCCGGCATCCACCCGACCATGGCGCTACACTGCTACAGGTGCCGCCCATTTCAACCCGAATGAGACGCCCCGGGTCGGTTTGGTGGCGCGAGACGAGGGTGGATCGGGTGGCGAGGGGTCATAATAGAAGAACCGTACGAGTCGAAGGACCACTGCGCGAGGTGCCTCCATGAAAATCCCCGGTCTCATCCTGCGCCAGCTTTACACGTTTGGCAGCCTCGAAAACGTCGACGGGGGAGTCCGGTTCGGTCTCAAGAACCGGCTGAGCGATGCCCAGCTCACGAAGCTATCCCGGATCAAGATCCTGGAGGATATCCCGCTCGACCGTTTGACGATCGAGCTCGGCGACGGCAAGTCGCTCAAGGCGAGCGAGATCACGCCGGACAGCCCGCTCGCCTTCCCGCTCCGCAGGATCGTACAGATCCGCGCCGACGATCTGCAGCTGCCCGTCGGGAAGTACGAGATCGCCATTGCCTTCGAAGCCACGCCGTTCGGCAAGATGTCGTTCAAGATCACCGACGCCATCGCCGAGGAAAAGACCAAGCGCGTCACCGTCCCGTACGAAAAGGACGACAACTACGCGCCGGGCGCCGTCCTGAGACGGCGCCGGTTTGTCGAGCAGTTCGCGGACGTCAAGCTCGAACACGTCTCGAGCTACTCGTTTGATCCCGAGCTCACGGCGGGTAACATCGAGAACTTCACGGGTGTCGCGCAGGTCCCGATCGGCTTTGCGGGGCCGCTCAACGTGAACGGCGAGTACGCCAAGGGCGAGTACCTCATCCCGCTGGCGACCACCGAGGGGACGCTCGTCGCGTCGTACAACCGCGGTATCAAGGTGCTCAACCTCTCCGGCGGGGTCACCACCACGGTGCTGAGCGATCACATGCAGCGCGCACCGGTCTTCGTTTTCGATTCGGCACGCGAGGCAAGGGACTTCCGTTCGTGGGTCCATGACCACATCGACGAGATCCGCGAGGCCGCCGAGGCGACCTCGAGCGTCGCTAAGTTGAAGGACATCGATATCTACCTCTCCAACAAGTTCGCGTTCCTGCGTTTCAATTACACGACGGGCGACGCGGCCGGGCAGAACATGGTCGGCCGGGCGACGTTCGCGGCGAGCAGTTGGATCCTCGAGCACGTGGACACCATCAAGAACTTCTATCTCGAGTCGAATCTGGCGACGGACAAGAAGGCGTCCCAGGTCAACGTCATGCGTACGCGAGGAAAGCGCACCGTGGCCGAGGCGACCATCCCGCGCGATGTGCTGATCCACCACATGCGTGTCGAGCCCGAGGGTCTGTTCTATCACTACAATGTGGCGAACGTAGGCGCGATGCTCTCCGGCGCCAACAACAACGGCTGCCACTCTCCCAACGCAATCACCGCCATGTTCATCGCCACGGGGCAGGATGTCGCCAACGTCTCGGAGTCCTCCGCGGGCATCCTCTACACCGAGGTCACTCCCGAGGGCCATCTGTACATGTCGCTCACGATTCCGTCGCTGATCGTCGCGACCTACGGCGGTGGGACCGGTCTTCCCACGCAACGCGAGTGTCTCGAGGCGATGGGTTGCTACGGCCGTGGCAAGGTCCAGAAGTTCGCCGAGATCGTCGCGGGGGTCGCGCTGGCCGGAGAGATCTCGCTGGCCTCCGCGATCTCCTCGCTTGACTGGGTATCGAGCCACGAGGAGTATGGCAGGAATCGGTAGCCCGGATCGTGCACGATCCAGGCCGGGAAAGTGACTCGGGTAAGATGCGAACGTGAATAGACCACCCGATGCGTCCGTCCCGACGGCGGCCGATCCGGCGCCGCGCACCGGAGAGGTTTCGGGCTTCGAGGTGATGGACGAGATCCCGCCCGCGGGTCTCATCCGACGGTTCTTCACCACCCAACATCACCTGCTCGGGCTCGGCGCCGGCGCGCTCGTGGCGTCGGTGCGCGAAGGCGAGCGCGACCGCGCGGGAGGGATGCGATATCGCTTCCGGCGTCTTGCGGCGACGCTGGTCCGACCGTTTCTCGACAAAAAGCTCATCGCGCTTCCCTTCCCGGTCCAGTTCCGGCGACGGCTCGAGATCCTCGGGCCGACGTATATCAAGCTCGGTCAGATCCTGAGCCTGCGCGAGGACCTTCTGCCCAGGTCGGTCACCGACGAGCTCAAGAACCTCCTCGACCGCCTCCCGGTAGTGACGTTCGAGCGTTACACCGAGTTGATCACGACGGATCTGGGCCGGCCGGCAGACGCGATGTTCTCCTGGATCGATCCCGTCCCGCTCGGTTCGGCATCGATCGCGCAGACCCACCGTGCCACCACGGTCGAGGGCGACTCCGTCATCCTCAAGGTGGTCAAGCCGGGCATTCGTGAAACGCTTCAACGCGACGCGATCCTGCTTCGCCTGTTCGGGTCGTTTCTTCAGGTCTTTCTGGAGCGCTATCAGCCCAAAAGGGTGATCGACGAGTTCGTCAGCTACACGCTCAAGGAAGTGGATCTCCTGCGCGAGGCGGACAACGCGGAGACGTTTCAGGCAAACTTCGACGACATGCCCGGCATCGTGTTCCCGAAGATCTACCGGAAATACTGCAGCTCGAACGTGCTCACGATGGAGTTCCTCGACGGGGTGAAACCGAACGACCCGCGGGCGACCGCGTTGCCCGAGGAGGATCGCGCCAAACTGGTCGATCTCGGGGCCGAGGCGATCATCCGCATGCTCTACAGGGACGGTTTCTTTCATGCCGATCTGCACCCCGGCAATCTCATCGTTCTCGACGGGCCAAAGGCGGGTTTTATCGATCTCGGGATGGTCGGCCGGTTCGACGACGACCTGCGGCGTACCCTGCTGTACTACTTCTACTGTCTCGTCATGGGGGATTCGGAGAATGCGGCGCGCTATCTCGTCGCGGTGGCCACGCCAGGCGCCAAGGCCGACCGCAAGGGGTTTGTCCGCGAAGTCGAGGAGATCTCCCGGCGGTGGTCGCACATCTCGACGTTCGAGGGTTTTTCTCTAGGACAGCTGATCATGGAGTCGGTCGGCCGGGCCGGGAAGTTCCGGATGTACTTCCCCGTGGAGATGGTGTTGATGGTCAAGGCGCTGGTGACCTTCGAAGGCGTCGGCCAGATCCTCAAGCCCGGTTTCGACGTGGCCGAGGTCTCGCGGCGGCATATCAATGGCATCTTCATCCACCAGTTCAACCCCCTTCGGCTGGCGAAGAGGAGCCTGCGCGGTGCGCCCGAGATGGTGGACGCACTCGTCAAGGCGCCGCTTCTCGTCACCGAAGGTCTTCGATTCCTGGAGAGAAGCACACGTGAGCCGCAGGAAAACCCGCTCGGCGGTTTGCGCGGGGCTCTGTTCGCGGGGTTCTGTCTGGTCGCCGCCGCGATCCTGATCGTCTTCGGCGGGCCCTGGTGGCTTTCGGTTCCCTTGCTGATTCTGGGCTTTCTTCTCATCCTCAGAGGCTGATCCACCGTGGCTGAGCTCAGCGGGCCGGGCACTCCCTACGAGCCCTTCGAGCCCGAGTTCACCCGCGAGATCGTGGAGAAGGTGTTCGGGCCGGCCATGGATCATTATTTCCGGCCCCGCTGGATCGGCGCGGACAAGATCCCCGATCGCGGCCCGATCGTCCTGGCGCCCAATCACTCGGGAAACGCGTTTCCGTACGACGCGATGGTGCTCGACGCATCGTTGTGGCGGCGCGCCGGATATCCTCGCAACAAGTTCAGGCCGGTGTTCGAGAAGGAGCTTACGCTGGCATGGTGGATGCGGCCTTACGGTGTCGACAACTTCTGGCGACGCGGCGGCGGCGTCGACATGACTTTTGACAACTTCGATCGCTTGCTCGCTCGCGGAGAGCGCACGTTGTACTACCCCGAAGGGGTGCCGGGAATCGGCAAGGGGTTTGCGCGACGCTACCAGCTCCAACCGTTCAGTACGAGTTTCGTCATTCTCGCCGCCCGACACCAGGCACCGGTTTACCCGGTGTACTGCATCAACGCGGAGTGGATCATCCCGTTCCAGTACACGTTCAAGACGATCGACCGCTTCATGGAAAAGACGTTCCATGTTCCGTTCTTGCCGCTGCCCGGGGCGCTCTTCGCGATCACCTTTCCATGGGCCTGGTACCTCGCGCTTCCTTCGCGGACGATCTTTGTTGTCGGAGATCCGATCGACATGCGCACACTGGTTCTCGAGGAGGGCGAGACGAACTTCGACCGGCCCGATCGCGACAAGATGAAGCGTGTGGCCGAGCGCGTGCGCCAAATGATGCAGCCCGAGCTCGACCGTCACGTTCGCCGTTACGGTCGCTGGCCCTATCAGGCGCGATTGCTGCTTAAACAACTGTATGAAGCACGGCGGCGGGGTGTGCTCGCGCGGTCGCTTCCAACCGGGTGGGCCCCCAGCTTTATCCGGTTCGAGCGCGACCAGCACCGTCCGCCGGCACGCGGGCTTCGACGCTGGATGCGCGACTTCGACCTGATCCCGTTCTACCTGCCGCTCGGCTGGCCGCTGTTGTCACTCTTCCGGAAGCTGCGAAGGCCTCCGTACGGCTACCGCGGGCTCGATCGCGACCAGCGACAGCTCAAGGAAGGGTCGTTTGTCTGGCACCTCTCGCGGAACCCGCTCCCCGACCGTGACTAGAGTGCTCACGGAGGCCGCGGGTCTCTAGCTCTTCAGGAGGGACTCGAGGTCGCTCAGCGTGCGGTCGAGCCGCTCGGTCACAGGCGCCCTTGTCGCGCGCGCATCGAGACCCACGCTGGTCCACAGATCGCGGTCCTCGTCTTCGAGGACGTCAACGCGCAGCCGTGCGCCGTGCCGCGCAAGGATGGGCTCGAGTTCTTTGCGTCGGTTGAGCAGATCCTGCCTTGTCTCTTCGTAGGCGTGCTCGCAGACGACCTTGCGGTTCGAGAAACTGAAGATGTTCGTAAAGAACATCTCGTAGTCATCTCGGTTGGGCTCGAGCAGGAGGACGTCACGGTCCGGATAAGCCGTTTCGTAGCTGCTAAAGCCGGTGGTCAACCTGGAGTGTACGAGCGTCCGCAGGCTCTGCGCGAGAACCGTCGGGAGACCGCGGTTCACCAGTTTGCCGCGGCGCATGACTCCCGCATCGACGGCTCGCTCGGTATCCACCGGGACGATCGGATTGACGCACAGCACCAGCTTGGAACCCGCGTCCAGTGCCACCGAGGCGTGCATCGTCTTGAGAATCACACCGTCGACGTAGTATCGACCCTCGATGAAAACCGGGGAGTACAACCCGGGCAACGCCGTACTCGCCTGAACCGCCGTCGAGATTGGAATGTGGTCGAGTCCTGGCTCCCCGAATCGAACGGCCTGTCCGGAGTCGAGATCGGCAGCCACGACGATCAAATGCCGGTGGAGCTTTCGGAAGTCGTCGGTTCGACCCTCTCTGGAGAACGACCGCTCCAGAAAAGTCCGAATCGGGTGGCTCTCGAAGACGCCCACGGGAAGGGCCCGCGTCACCCGGGTGAGGGACTCGAGCAACGACTGGTCCTCGGGGTGGGCGATGTAGTCCCATAGTGCCTCGAGAACGAGACGCGGCGTCATCAGGGAACGGTTGAAAAACTCCAGAGCCGCCGGCTGGAACAGATACTTCGGGCTGAAAGGATGCTCGCCCTGATCCCCCTTGACGATCGCGCGACACATCTGCGCCGTCGTCAGCCCGTTCGCGAGACACGAAGCGATGAACGACCCCGCACTGACACCGACGTAGACGTGCAAGTCGTTGAAATCGATCCCGTCGAGGGCGTCGTCGAGGGCCCGAAGGGCGCCGATCTCGTAGACGGCGCCCCCCGGTCCTCCACCAGCAAGGGCCAAACCGACCCTCGATGCTCGCCCGCGCGGTCGTTTCGCGGTGCTCATGGTCTCAGGACCGCCCGCGAATCAGGCGGTCTTCCTTCTCGCCGTTTTCTTCGCGGTTCTCTTCTTGCCCTTGAGGTCCTGGAGCGTCTTGGTCAGACGGTCGACCTTGCGGGAGAGCGAGTCGATCTCCCTCTTGGTCGGAACGCCCATCCGCCCGAGCGCGGCTCCCACCTGGTCGTCAAAGCCACCGCCGATCTTCTCCCAGGCCTTCCCGGCGGTGCTGCGGACCTTGCTGGCTTCCTTCCTGGCCACCTTAGCCGCCTTCTCGAACCCGTTGCGCACTTCCTTGTCGTAGCCCTCGCCCTTCTTGACCAGCGTGTTGAACAGCTTGGTGCCTTCTTCCTCTGCGGTCGCCAGCGCGCCGAGGCCGGCGAGCCAGATCTTGTGCGCCGAGTCCTTGAGATCGTCCTGGTATTTCTTCGTCGTCGTCTTCTTCTTCTTCTTGGCAGGCATGGTTCGATCCTCCTTGATCTAATTCGGGGCCTTCTGGCTTGTTGTCTTTGTCCCGGCGGGCGCACGTTTCGCCGCCGTTTTCTTACGAGTCGATCGCTCCCTCGGATCTGGAGCGGTCTCTTCTTCCAGTTGTTCCAGTGAGCTCTCGAGCTCTTCCAGCCGCTTGCGGAGCATCGCGGTCTCTTCCCGCGCGCGTCGGATCGGCCCGAGCCGCTCGATCGAGGCCTGCAGGACGTTCTCGACACCCTGCTGGAGCTGCTCGACACCGGTGCTGACGAGATCGCCACCGCGGCGGATCAGCTCGTGCAACACCTCGCTCGGCGGTGCCGATGTTCCGCTCCGGCTGTCCTCGAGAATCACCTGCGCGAGCGTCTGCGCGGTGACGTCCTCGGACGACTTGTTGTCCAGCACCCGAACCTCCTGACCCCGGCGGATGAAGTCGCCGATCTCGTCCAGCGAGACGTAGCGGCTCTCCTCGGTGTCATAGAGCTTCCGGCTGCCATAGCGTTTGATGAGTCGGACCACGGTGTCGCCTCCTCGGCGTTTGCCGCATTGCGGCATTCACGGTGGAGTTATAACGCGTCGCGGCAAGGATGTCCAGGCCCCACGACGCATCGCGGCAAGTTTTTTTTAAGTTACCTATTTGCTGTGCTTTACGGACTCGGGAACGATCGAGGCCCGCGCGGTTTTTTGCCGCGTTGCGTTAGGGTGATGCCGGGGTGACCCTCTCGAGCTCGCCCCGGATGATCGCGGCCAGCTTCTCGAGCGTTGCCAGGTCGGTGGGCTCGCGAGCCAGCACGGGGAGAGAAAGCAGGACATTCCCCGGGGGCAGCAGCGACCGGAGGGCCTCCAGTCCGCGGTGGTCCCGCTCGCCCATCCAGGTGATCAAGGCTCGCTCCGGGGCGCCGAGACCGGTCGTTCCCCCCGCGTCGTCGTCAGCGAGACGCGGATGGACGCGGTTGACGACGACGGGACCGAGGTGGTGTCCGGTCTCCTTCAGACGGCGGGCAAAGAACATGGCGTCCGGGATCTTCTCCTCACCGGGACCCGCGCACAGCACGAATACCGTTTTTCGCGAGCGCAGCAGCTTCTGAACGTCGAGCGCCCGCTGACGAAAGCCCTCGAACAACGGCTCGAACGCCTGGAAAAAACCTGCCATGTCGCGAAGCACATCGAGCCCCACGAGACGGTCGAAGAAGGCCTCGATGGGTCTACGCATGAACCTGAGCCGCGGCGACACCTGTAACCGCCCTTCCTCGTCGAACCATTGCTTGAGCGCGATCTTCAATGCACCGCTCTCCAGGAAACCGACCACGCGATCCGGGGCCTCCAGGAAATCGAGCGCCTGACGTGTGGGCGGTGTGTCCAGAACGATCCGGTCATACCGGCCGTCTTCAACGACCTCGAAGAGCCGTTCGACCGCCATGTACTCGAGGACGCCCGCGAGGTTGCCCGCCAGGCGCGAGTAGAACGGGTTGCTCAGGATGCGGCCGCGGGCTTCTTCGTCCGGCGCGTAACGCTCCACGAGACGGTCGAACGTCAGGCGTGTATCGAGAAGGCTCGCATGGAGCTTTCCCGAGTGTTCCTTCTCGACCGTCACAATCCGGTCCCGCGCCTCCTCGCCCACTCCGAGTGTATCCTTGAGACGGTGAGAGGGGTCGAACGTCATGACGAGCGTTTCGAGACCCTCGCCCGCGGAAAGCAAGCCCAGCGCCGCCGCGACGGTCGTCTTGCCGACGCCGCCAGCGCCGACCACCACGACGACCGGGCGCTCCGCGGGCGCGTTCATGACGCACCGGTCTCACGGTGGAGACGGCGCAGGACGATCTCGCTCAGGGCCTCGACCAGATCGACGCCACGATCGATCGGGAGAAGCGGAAGATCGATTCGGGGACCTCGCCATCGCCGCGCGATCCGGCGGCGCTCGCGCTCGTGAAGGCTTCGGCGTTTGTGAAACAGCTCGATCGCCGGTGCCCCGGTGCCGGTCGCGGCGTCGGCGTCACCCGTACCCCTCGGATAGAGACCGTTGATCACCAGCAGCTCGGGCGACCTTTTCAGACGCTCGCCGAGCGAATCGCGGAGCTCGAGCGCCTCCTGTACCGGCATCTCCTCGGCCAGCGTGACGATCACGATGCCGCAGCGGTCGACATCGGCGACGAGACCGGCGAGATCGGCGGCGAGTCTGGCGAACGGCCCCTGCCGGATCACCTCGGAGACGAGACCCGGTGCGGCCAGCAGCCCGACGCCGTGGCCGGTGGCCGGCGCGTCGAGCACCACCATGTCGATGTCGGGGGCCGATTTCTCGATGCCGCGAACGACGCGCAGAGCGTGGCCCAGTACCGCGACTTCCTTGAGGCCGGGAGCACCGTCGGCGAAGTGCGCGTAAATCGAGCTGTCCAGGACCCTCCGAACGAGCAGATCGACCCGAAGATGCTCGCCAACGAATCGATCGAGGACCGCCCGCGGCCGGAGGTTCTGGAGGTAGAGTCCCGGCTCGACCTCGACGATCTCTCCGCCGGACGGATCGACGTCGAGCAGCCGGTGGAGGTTCTCGCGCGGGTCGGTCTCGAGCAACAGGACCCGCCGCCCGCGTCCCACGAGGACACGCCCCAGCGTGGCGGACACCGCGCTCTTGCCCACACCGCCCTTGCCGGTGACCACCACGAGCTCTCTCGCGGCCAGTTGGTCGAGAAGCGTCACGAGTCCCGGAATCCGACGTTTATCGGTGGTGCATTGTGCGATAGCATTTTACTGAAGGACACTACCACGCGTGGGGGCCGCGTGCGCAACGACGACAGCATTCGAATCCTGCGGCGGCGGATCGACAAGGCGGCGGACCATCGCCTCGCACTGATCGGGTTTCCCTACGATGCCAGCTCTTCGTTCATGAAGGGTGCGGCCGAAGCCCCGGCCCGGATTCGCGCGGCGTTTCTGTCCGGGTCTTCCAACCTGTGGAGCGAATCGGGGACCGATCTCGGCGCCGGGGGAGTCCTTCACGATCTCGGAGATGTGACCTTTCAGGCGCGTGACGACGTGCTCGAGAAGATCGAAACCTCGATCGGCCTCGTTTTGGGCGCGTCGCTTCGCCCCCTCTGTCTCGGCGGGGACCACTCGGTGACGTACCCGATCGTGCGGGCGTTTCGCGAGCGCTTCCCCAAACTGAACCTCTTCCACCTCGATGCGCATCCCGATCTCTACGACGTCTGGCGGGGAGACCGGTACTCGCACGCCTGTCCGTTTGCCCGGATCATGGAAGAGGGTCTTGTTGATCGGCTCGTTCAGGTGGGGATCCGCGACACCAACGGCCACCAACGGGAGCAGGCGGAACGCTTCGGTATCGAGGTCATCGAGATGAAGGAGTGGCGAGACGGAAAAAGGTTCTCGTTCGAAGGGCCGGTTTATGTTTCATTCGATCTCGACGTGCTCGACCCGGCATTTGCCCCGGGGGTGTCGCACCACGAGCCGGGTGGGTTCTCAACACGGCAGGTGCTCGACATGATCGGGACGATGGAAGGAGAGCTCGTCGGCGCGGACATCGTCGAACTCAACCCGCGGCGCGATCCCAGCGGGATCACCGAAATGGCGGCCGCCAAGATCCTGAAGGAGCTGGCTGCCAGGATGCTGTCTAGCGCAGAGACGAAGCGGCCGTGACCTCGTCGGCCTGGGCGTAGAGGCTCTCGACGAGGTCGGCGTACTTCTCGAGCACCACCTTCCGCTTGATCTTGAGCGACGCCGTCAGATCGCCCTCTTCGATGCTGAGATCGCGGGGCAGGATCTTGAAGGTCTTCACCGATTCGAACGAGGCCAACTGGTCGTTGCGCTCCTCGATCTCCCGGCCGATGAACTTGACGACCTCCGGGTGCTCCGCCAGCTCGGCAAAATCGCCGTAAGTGATGCCTTTCTTTTCGGCCCACTGCGGTACGGTCTCGGGATCGAGCGTGACGAGCGCCGAGATGAACTTGCGCTTGTCGCCGATGGCCACGACCTGACTGATGTAATGCGAGGTCCGGAGGATTCGCTCGATCCGCTGCGGCGCGACGTTCTTGCCACCCGCGGTAATGATCAAATCTTTCTTGCGGTCGGTGATCTTGAGGAAGTTGTCCTTGTCGATCTCGCCGATGTCGCCCGTGTGGAGCCAGCCCTCGGAGTCGATCGCCTCCGCGGTCGCCTCCGGGTTCTTGTAGTACCCCTTCATCACGTTCTTGCCGCGGAAGAGGACCTCGCCGTCCTCCGCCAGCTTCATCTCGATGCCCGGCCCGGGCGGACCAACCGTGCCGAACTTGTTGTGGTCGATCCGGTTGACGTTCGTGAACGACGTGTTTTCGGTCATCCCCAGTCCCTCGAGGATCACGACGCCGCAGGCGTGGAAGAACTCGCCGATTTCCTTGTTGAGCGGGGCCGCACCCGAGATCGTGTACACGATGCGACCGCCGAGCGCAGCCTGGATCTTCTTCAGAACGAGCTTGTTCGCCAGGGCGTGCTTGATCTTGAGAAAGCCCGTCACGGGTTTGTTCGCGAGCTGCAGCTCGCTGACCTGTCTGCCGACACCCACGGCCCAGTTGAAGAGCTTTTGCTTGACGCCACCGGCCTCTTCGACGCCACTCAGGATCTTTCCGTAGACCTTCTCGAAGACGCGCGGGACGCTGGCGATGAAGTGCGGTTGGACCTCTTTCAGGTTCTCGGGCACGGCGGCGAGGCTCTCGGCAAAGACGAGCGTGATGCTGGTCCGCATCGTCACGTAAACGATCAGCCGGGCGAAGACGTGGGCCAACGGGAGAAAGAGCAGTGAGGTGAAGTAAGGCTCGATGTAGAGGCTGCCCACGGCCGACTCGGATGCGGCCAGCAGGTTGCCGTGGGTGATCATCGCGCCCTTGGGCACGCCCGTCGTTCCCGAGGTGTACACCAGCGAGGCGAGGTCGTCGGGCCGAAGGGCGGTGGCTCGCTCTTCGAGTTGTTGGTCCGTCACGCTCGCGCCCTCGCCGAGAAACTCCTTCCAGCTCAGGACGTTGTTGGAGATGTCCCCCGGACCGTCGAATCGGATGAAACGCGTGACGTTGGGGATTTCCGAGCGCACACCGAGGAGCTTGTCGAGCTGTTCCTGGTCCTCGACGAAGATGACACGCGATTCGCTGTGGTTGACGATGTAGGCGCAATCGGGTCCCAAATTCGAGGGGTAGATGCCGACCGTGACGCCACCGCAC